>NZ_CEEDOS010000049.1:0-31708 GCF_979256525.1 Klenkia sp. AC732
GAAGCTAAGCCTCTCAGCGCCGATGGTACTGCCCGGGGGACTGGGTGGGAGAGTAGGACGCCGCCGGACATCATTCCCGAAACGGGGTCACGACACAGTCGTGGCCCCGTTTCGGCATTCCCAGACCATTCCGGGTGGCGGGCTCTGTGGTCACCAGAGGTGACGCGTCACGGCGGTTGCCTCTCAGTGGCTCAGTCGACACGGCCGGCGGTGCAGGTGCTGGTGTCACCACCTCGGCGGTCGAGTCCGGGATCCAGAACGACGAGGGCTGAGGTGCTCCTCCAACGTCTCCTCAGGCTGGTCTGGCTCGCCGCAGGGCGACGTGCCACTTCCGGCTCACCGCCGGTGTCGTTGCACCCCGGCTCGCACCCCGTCCCGGCCGAGTCGTCGACGGGCCGACGGCGGCATCGGTCGGCGCTTGGCGGCCCCTCGCGGAGGACTGAACCGGCAGCGCAGCAGTGCTCAGGTTCTCGTGGTTGCCCTGCTCGTCGCCGGGCGTGGTGGCCGCCGTACTCGTGATGAACGGGTCCATGCGTCGAGGGCCGACCCGCGCAGGGTGTGCGGGTCGGCCCTCAGATTGCTCCAGTGACGTATCAGGGGACGGCCCGGCGCAGGCCGGCGAAGCCCAGGCCGGCGAGTGCGACAGCGGCGAGGCCAGGTACCACCAGGACGAGGACGGCCAGTGGTGCGTCGAGGAAGAAGGCACCGACCGCTCCCCACGACCCGCTGTACGTGACCAGGACCCCGGCCAGGCCGCTCAGCAACAGACTCGTGATGCCCAGGACCCACATGCCGGTCTGGCCCCACCGCTTCACCACCACACCGAGGCCCGTGCCGACCACTGACGCCAAGAGCATCGGGACGGCGAAGACCACCACCTGCAGGGCGGGGTTGTCGACGTCCAGCCGACCGGGGGCCCAGAAGGACAGTCCCACGCCCCATCCGCCGGTCGCGTTCTCCACGAGGGTGAAGACGGTGAGGACGACCCCGAAGACCAGGGACTGCAGCCCGGCGGTGAGCAGGGTGCCCAGGTAGAACGTCCTCCTGGTCAGGCTCAGGCCCATGGCCAGCGGGAACAGCTGCGTCACCGACTGCAGGAACACGATGCCGACGGTGATGTAGAGGGACACGAGGCCACCGGTGCCACCGGCGGCGCGGGCCTCGGGGGACATCGCGGCCCAGATGGCCAGGTTGATGGCGAAGCTGGAGCCCACCACCAGCCAGGGGACGCCGAGGGCCACCGGGGCGTGGATGGCGTGCAGGCGTGCTGCGGCGACGACGCGGCTCATCGCGACACTCCCTCGAGGTCGTCGGGTGCGGTCGTGGTTGGCGCTGTCGCACGACTCAGCGCGACGACGAGCTGCTGGAGCGATGTCGGTTCCGGCGTCAACCCGTGCCGAGAAGCCTCGTCGCGGTCGGTGGCCGAGTGGACCTCGACCACCGCCCGGGTGAAGGAGCCCAGTGCGTCCGAGTGGAGGACTCGCCGGCCTGCGGTGAACGCGGCGACCGCGGGGATCTGACCGGACACGGTGAGCGCTCGGTCGCGCAGGGACTCGGCGTCCTCGTCCAGCAGCACGCGTCCGCGGTCCACGAGGAGGACGTGCTCCAGGAGGTCGCCGATCTCCTCGATGAGGTGCGTGCTCAGCACGATCGTGCGTGGCTGTTCCGACCAGTCGGCGATGAGCCGGTCGTAGAACTGCTGCCGGGCCACCGCGTCCAGGCCCAGGTAGGGCTCGTCGAAGAACGTGATGGGTGCGCGCGAGGCCAGGCCGACGACGATGCCGACCATCGACGTCAAACCGCGGGACAGCTTCTTGACCGCACGGCGGCGGGGGAGGTCGAACTCCCCCACCAGCTGTGTGGCGAGGTCGTCGTCCCAGTCCGGGTACAGCATCCGGGCGGCGGTCAGGACGTCGCAGACCCGGAAGTGGTCCGGGTACCGCTGACTCTCCTTGACGAAGCAGACGCGCTGCAGGACCGAGTCCGCCTCGTAGGGGTCGACGCCGAAGACGCGCACCCTCCCCGACGTCGGCACCCGGTGGCCGGTGAGCAGTTGCATCAGGGTCGTCTTGCCTGCCCCGTTGCGCCCGAGCAGGCCGGTGATGCAGTCCTGCCGCAGCTCGGTGGTGATGCCGTCCAGAGCGGTGTGGCCACGGAAGCGCATGGTCACGTCGTCCAGCGTGGCGGCGGCGGTCATCGGGCGCCCCTCCGTTCCGCGATCATCGTGGAGATCTCGGCGCCCGAGATGCCGAGCTTGGCGGCCTCGGTCAGCAGGGGCTCCAGGTACTGGTCCGCGAACTCGCTGCGACGCCGCTTGAGCAGCTGGTCGCGGGCACCGGTGGCGACGAACATCCCGACTCCTCGTCTCTTGTGGAGGACCCCGTCGTCGACGAGCCGGTTCAGGCCCTTGGCCGCGGTGGCGGGGTTGATGCGGTGGAAGGCGGCGAGCTCGTTGGTCGAGGGCGCCTGGCTCTCCTCCGGGAGGGAGCCGTCGACGATCGCGTTCTCCACCTGTGCCGCGATCTGCCGGAAGATCGGGCCGCCGTCCTCGTTCACGCCGACCGGGCGTGACGAGGGTGAGCGCGACGGCTCGTCGGTTCACTACTCATGTAATGAACCATAGAAGCGGTACGCCACTCAGCGCAAGGGCCGACGCAACAGGACTGTCACACCCCGGGGTTAGCGTGCGGATCCCGAGACGACGGAGGTCGACCCCGTGCACCTGTCCCCGCACGAGCAGGAGCGGCTGCTGCTCAGCTACGCCGCCGAGCTGGCGCGTCGCCGGCAGGCCCGCGGACTCAAGCTCAACCTCCCGGAGGCCACGGCGCTGGTCACCGACCACGTGCTGGAGGGGGCCCGGGACGGGGTCCGGGTCACGGAGTTGATGCAGAGCGGCCGCACGGTCCTCGCCCGGGAGGACGTCATGGACGGTGTCCCGGAGCTCCTGGAGGAGGTGCAGGTGGAGGCGACCTTCCCGGACGGGACGAAGCTGGTGACCGTCCACCACCCGATCCCGTGAGCGCCAGCGAGCAGGACCGTCCGGCGCAGCCCGTGAGCGCCAGCGAGCGGGACCGTCCGGCGCAGCCCGAGGGCGGGGAGTTGCACGGCGCGGTGCCCGGGGAGGTGATCCCGGCGGAGGGCTGGATCGAGACGCTGCCCGGGGTGCCGCGGGTCGAGCTCGAGGTGCACAACAGCGGGGACCGGCCGGTCCAGGTCGGGTCACACTTCCACTTCGCGCAGACCAACGCCGCCCTGGTGTTCGACCGGGTCGCGGCGCACGGTCACCGGCTGGACATCGCTGCAGGTACGGCGGTGCGCTTCGAGCCCGGCATCGAGAAGACCGTCACCCTCGTCCCCCTGGCCGGCGCGCGCGTCGTCCCGGGCCTGACCGCAGAAGGGGGTCTGGGCTGATGGTCCGGCTGTCCCGTGAGCGCTACGCCCAGCTGTACGGCCCGACCACCGGGGACCGGATCCGGCTGGCCGACACCGACCTGCTCATCGAGGTCACCGAGGACCGCTCCGGTGGGCCCGGGCTCGCCGGCGAGGAGGCGGTGTTCGGCGGCGGCAAGGTCATCCGCGAGTCGATGGGCCAGGGTCGGGCGACCCGGGCCGAGGGCGCACCCGACCTGGTGATCACCGGCGCGGTGGTGTTGGACCACTGGGGCGTGGTGAAGGCCGACGTCGGCATCCGGGACGGCCGGATCGTGGCCCTGGGGAAGGCCGGGAACCCCGACACGATGGACGGCGTCCACCCGGACCTGGTGATCGGCCCGGCGACCGAGGTGCTGTCCGGCAACGGCAGGATCCTCACGGCCGGCGGCATCGACTGCCACGTCCACTTCATCTGCCCGCAGATCGTGCCGACCGCGCTCGGGTCGGGGGTCACCACGCTCATCGGCGGGGGCACCGGGCCGGCCGAGGGGTCCAAGGCCACCACGATCACCCCGGGTGACTGGTACCTCGCGCGGATGCTCGAGTCGATGGACGTCTGGCCGGTCAACGTCGCGCTGCTCGGCAAGGGCAACACCGTCTCGCACGCCTCCCTCGAGGAGCAGCTGCGGGCCGGGGCCAGCGGGTTCAAGCTGCACGAGGACTGGGGGTCGACCCCGGCCGCCATCGACGCGGCCCTGACCGTCGCGGGCCGCCACGGCGTCCCGGTGGCGCTGCACTCGGACACCCTCAACGAGGCCGGCTTCGTCGAGGACACCCTCGCGGCCATCGCCGGGCGCAGCATCCACGCCTACCACACGGAGGGCGCCGGGGGTGGGCACGCACCGGACATCATCACCGTCGCCGGCCACCCGAACGTGCTGCCCAGCAGCACGAACCCCACCCGGCCGCACACGGTGAACACCCTCGACGAGCACCTCGACATGCTCCTGGTCTGCCACCACCTGGACAGCTCGGTGCCCGAGGACCTGGCGTTCGCCGAGAGCCGGATCCGGCCGACGACCATCGCCGCCGAGGACCTGCTGCACGACCTGGGCGCCATCTCGATGATCGGCTCGGACTCGCAGGCGATGGGCCGGGTCGGCGAGGTCGTCATGCGCACCTGGCAGACGGCGCACGTGATGAAGCGGCGGCGTGGGTCGCTGGCCGGTGACGGCGCCGCGGACAACGCCCGGGCCCGCCGGTACGTCGCCAAGTACACGATCTGCCCCGCCGTGGCGCACGGCATCGACGGCGAAGTGGGCTCGGTCGAGCCGGGCAAGCTCGCCGACCTGGTGCTGTGGGACCCCAAGACCTTCGGGGTGCGGCCGCACGTGGTGCTCAAGGGCGGGATGATCGCCTGGGGCCAGATGGGGGACGCGAACGCCTCCATCCCCACGCCGCAGCCGGTCTTCCCCCGGCCGATGTTCGGGGCGTACGGCAAGGTCCCGGCACAGACGTCGCTGCACTTCGTGGCCCAGGCCGCGTTGGATGCCGGGCTGCCCGACCGGCTGGGCGTGGACCGTCGGCTCGTCGCGGTCCGGGACACCAGCCGGCTGGGGAAGTCCGACATGCCGGAGAACACCGCGCTGCCCGACATCCGGGTGCACCCCGACACGTTCACCGTGTCCGTCGACGGTGAGGTGTGGGCCCCCGAGCCGGTCGCCGAGCTGCCCATGGCCCAGCGCTACTTCCTCTTCTGACCGTGGCCAGGACCCTGACTCCCGGAGACGGCCGGTGACGGCGGCGCTGCTGGCGCTGGCGGACTCCCGGCTTCCTGCCGGTGGGCACACCCACTCCGGTGGGGTGGAGCAGGCCATCGCGGCCGGGATCGTCGGCGACCCGCGTTCGCTGGAGGGGTTCCTGCGTCGGCGGCTCGAGACGTCCGGGGCGGTCGCCGGTGGACTGGCCGCAGCTGCCTGCCGGGCGGTCACGGAGGCGGTGCCGGATGGTGGCCTGGCTCGCGTGCTGGTCGCGCTCGACGCGGAGGCCGACGCGCGGACCCCGTCTCCGGCACTGCGGGCGGCCGCCCGGCAGCAGGGACGTGGGCTGGTCCGGGTCGGTCGTCGTGCCTGGCCGCACCCGGCCTGGGATGCGCTGCCGGGGCACCCGCACCACCCGGTGGCCCTCGGGGTCGCCGCCGCGGCCGGGGATCTGACCGCACGGGACGCCGCGGCGGCGGCCGCCTACCTGGCGATCACCGGGCCGGCCACGGCGGCGCAACGGCTGCTGGCCATGGACCCGGTCACCGTGGCCACGGTGACCGCCCGACTCGGGCCGGACGTCGACGCCGTCGCCGCCGATGCGCTCGCCCGCACCGGTCAGGGCGGCGCCACCGCCACCGTCTCCGGCGACCACCGGACCGAGGTGACGGGGGTGGTGTCCTGGGCGCCCGCCGGTGCGTCGGTCGGGACCTGGCTACCCGCCGACACCGATCCTCTGCTGGACCTGCTCGCCGAGGTGCACGCAGCCCGGGGGGACCGGTACTTCGCCTCCTGACCGGGGGCCACCCCGCGACTCGACCGCACCATAGACCGCAGGACCGCAGGACCGCAGGACCGCAGGACCGCAGGACCGCAGGACCGCAGGACCGCAGGACCGCAGGACCGCAGGACCACCGCACGACCGACAGGGAGAGACCGTGCCGCCTGACCACAACCTCGACGACTACGTGGACCCCTACGAGCCGGGGCACCGCCACGGCGGGCCCCTGCGGGTGGGCCTCGGCGGTCCCGTCGGCTCGGGGAAGACGGCCCTGGCCGCTGCGCTGTGTCGCACGCTGGGCGCCGAGTACGACCTGGCCGTCGTCACCAACGACATCTACACGACCGAGGACGCGGACTTCCTGCGCCGCAACGCCGTGCTGCCCGACGACCGGATCGAGGCGGTGCAGACCGGCTGCTGCCCGCACACCGCGATCCGGGACGACATCACCGCCAACCTGGACGCCGTGGAGCTGCTGGAGTCCCGGCACCCCGGCCTGGAGCTGGTGCTCGTCGAGTCCGGCGGGGACAACCTGACCGCGTCGTTCAGCTACGGCCTGGTCGACGTCCAGGTGTTCGTGGTCGACGTCGCCGGAGGGGACAAGGTGCCGCGCAAGGGCGGGCCCGGGGTCACCAGCGCCGACCTGCTCGTGGTCAACAAGACCGACCTGGCCCCGATGGTGGGGGCCGACCTGGGCGTCATGCGCCGGGACTCCGATGCCGTCCGGGGCGGCAAGCCCACGTTCCTCATCTCGCTGCGCGAGGACCCGGCGGCCACCCAGGTCGCCGAGTGGGTCCGCGAGCAGGTCCGCGCCCGCGCCGTCGCGCACGCGTGAGCCGCAGCCGGTGAGGACGCTGGTCGAGGTGGTCGCCCGACCCGGGCCGGGCGGGCGCACCGTGCTCCCCGTCGTCCGGGCCAGCGGGCAGCTCGCCGTCCGGCGCACCGGGCCGACCACCGTCCACCTCGTGGCCACCGCCTTCGGGCCGCTCGGTGGCGACGACGCCGAGGTCCGGCTCGTGGTCGAGGAGGGTGCCCGGCTGTCGGTGCGCACGGTGGCCGCAGCCGTCGTCCTCCCTGCCCGCGGCGAGTCGCCGGCCTCGGTCCAGCGGGTGCTCGCCGAGGTCGCCGGCGAGCTGGACCTGCAGCCCGAACCGACCGTCGTCACCGCGGGGGCGCAGCACCGGGCGCTGCTGCACGCCGTCCTGGCCGACGGTGCCCGGCTGACCGCCACCGAGCAGGTCCAGCTCGGCCGGACCGGCGAGGAGCCCGGCCGCTGGACCGGGACCACCCGGGTCGAGCGCGCGGGGCTGCCCGTGCTGCACACCACGGTGGGCCTGGGGCCCGGGGCTCCGGCCTGGCTGCCGCCGGTCGCTCCCCGCGCCTACGCCAGCACCGTCCACCTGGGTGCCGCCGGGACCCGCGAGGTCGGTGACGACGCCGTCCGGCTGCCGCTGGTCGACGGGTGGGTCGCCACCGCCTGGGGTGACCGGCTGACCCCCACGCTCACCCGGCTCGCCGCACTGGACCGGGTGACCCACGACCCCGCACTCCTGGAGGACGCCCGATGACCGGGACACCGCTGGTGGTCCGCGCCCGCCGCGTGGTGACGCCCGACGGTGAGCGCCCGGCCGCGGTGCACGTCGCCGACGGGCGGATCACCGCGGTCACCGACTTCGACGACGCCGGTCCGGACGGGTCCGTCACGCTCGGCGACGACGAGGTGCTGCTGCCCGGTCTCGTCGACAGCCACGTGCACGTCAACGAGCCGGGCCGTACCGAGTGGGAGGGCTTCGCCTCCGCCACCCGGGCCGCCGCTGCCGGTGGCGTGACCACCGTCGTGGACATGCCCTTGAACTCGATCCCGCCGACCACGACGCTGACCGGGCTGGAGGTCAAGCGGGCGGTGGCCCGCGGGCAGATCAGCGTGGACGTCGCCTTCTGGGGCGGGGCGGTGCCCGGGAACACCGCCGAGTTCGTCCCGATGCTGGCGGCCGGGGTCGTCGGGTTCAAGTGCTTCCTGCTCGACAGCGGGGTGCCGGAGTTCCCGCCGCTGGACCCCGCCGGGCTCCGGTCGGCGCTCACCGCGCTGGCCGCCGTCGACGGCCTGCTCATCGCGCACTGTGAGGACGAGGCCACGATCGCGGCCGCCCCCGCCCCCGAGGGCGCCAGCTACGCCGCGTTCCTCGCCTCCCGGCCCGAGGCCGCCGAGGAGACGGCCATCGGGCTGCTGCTGGCCGCTGCCGCCGAGACCGGTGCGCGGGTGCACGTCGTGCACCTGGCCGACGCCGGAGCGCTGCTCGCGCTGCGCCGGGCCCGGGCCGAGGGCGTCCGGGTGACCGTGGAGACCTGTCCGCACTACCTGACCTTCGCCGCCGACGAGGTCCCCGACGGCGACACCGCCTACAAGTGCTGCCCGCCGATCCGCCAGGCCGGACACCGCGAGGCCCTGTGGCAGGCCCTGGCCGACGGCGAGATCGACCTCGTCGTCAGCGACCACTCGCCGTGCACCGCGGAGCTCAAGCGGCTCGACGTCGGGGACTTCGGCCTGGCCTGGGGCGGCATCGCCGGCCTGCAGGTCGCCCTGCCCGCCGTCTGGACCGGCGCGCGGGCCCGCGGCGTCCCGCTCACCCGGGTGGTCGAGCTGATGTCGGCCGCACCGGCCCGGCTGGCCGGCCTGTCGGCCAAGGGCGCGATCGCCGTCGGCAAGGACGCCGACCTGGTCGCCTTCGCCCCCGACGAGGCCTTCACCGTCGACCGGCTCGAGCACAGGAACCCGGTGACGCCCTACCGCGGGCGCGAACTCACCGGTGTCGTCCGCCGCACCTGGCTGCGCGGCACCGAGGTGGACGGCGTCCCCCGCGGCCGGCTGCTCGACCGGGAAGGCACCTGACGCTCACCGACCGCGGCTCCTCCCGGGCCGCCTCGTCGAGCACCTGCGGGTCGTCCTGCACCTCCTCCCGCGGAGTCGGCGCCGCCCGGTCCGGTCGCGCGCGCATGCGCCGCCAGGTCCTCCCGACCGTCCTGGGTCCCCTCCGAGCTGCGCCACGGTGGCCCCCCGCTGTCCCGTCGAGCACCGACCACCCGCTCCCACCCCCTCTGCCACAGTGGACGCACCCGTCCTGACAGGAGACCGATGACCGACGCGCGTGCCCCCTGGGCCCAGCTCCCCGACCTGGCCAGCCGTGCGCTGGGTGGGGCCGTGGTGGCGGCCAACGACGAGTTCTTCGCCGCCCGGGAGAACCTGGTGCTGCCCTGGCCCGCCGTCGCGCGCACCGAGTTCGGCCACAAGGGCAAGGAGTACGACGGCTGGGAGACCCGCCGCCGCCGCAGCGCCGGGCACGACTGGGCGGTCGTCCGGCTCGGTGCGCCCGGGATCGTCGCCGGGGTCGTCGTGGACACCGCGTTCTTCACCGGCAACTACCCGCCGCAGGCCTCGGTGGAGGGCGTCGCGGTCGACGGGCACCCCTCGGTCGCCGAGCTCGAGCAGGCGGACTGGCAGCCGCTGCTGCCCTCGGTCGACCTGGCTGGGGACACCGCCAACGCCTTCGCGGTCGACTCCGACCGGCGGGTCACCCACGTCCGGCTGGCCATCCACCCCGACGGTGGCGTGGCCCGCCTGCGGGTGCACGGCACCGTCGTCCCGGACCCCCGGTACCTCGACGCCGGCCCGTTCGACCTGGCGGCGCTGGAGAACGGCGGGCTGGTGACCGCGGTGAGCAACGAGTTCTACGGCACCCCGCACCAGCTGGTCGGCCGTGGCCTGGCCCGCTCGATGGGCGAGGGCTGGGAGACCGCCCGTCGCCGGGACGACGGCAACGACTGGGTGCACGTCCAGCTGGCCTGCGAGGGAACCGTCACCCTCGCCGAGCTGGACACCTCGTACTTCCTGGGCAACGCCCCCGGTGCCGCCTCGCTGACCGGGATCGCCGCCGACGGGACCGAGGTGGAGCTGCTGGCCCGCACCCCGCTGCAGCCCGACACCCGACACCGGTTCCTGCTCGAGGACGCCGCCGGGGTGGTCGCCGTCCGGCTCGACGTGTTCCCGGACGGCGGGATGGCCCGGCTGCGGCTGTGGGGCCGCCCCACCGAGGCCGGTCGGGCCGAGCTGGACAGGCGCTTCACGGCCTCCTGACCAGCGGTTCCACCCGTCCGGGTCGGGTGGGGTGCAGGCCGGGCCGGTACCTGCCGTTGGGAGGGAGCCGACGCCGTCCGTGGCCGTCGACCCCCACCCTGGAGCCACCGTGTCCCGAGTCCCCACCCGTCTCGCCCTCGCCGCGTCCGTCCCGCTCGTCGTGCTCCTGCTGGGCGGCTGCAGCTCCGCGGTCTCCTCCGACGACGTGGCCGGTCAGGTCAGCGACGCCATCGAGGAGCAGACCGGCACCCGCCCCGACGTCACCTGCCCGGAGGACCTGGCCGGCGAGGTCGGCGCGGAGACCAGCTGCGAGGTGACCGACCCGGGCACCGGCGACGTCGTCGACGCCACGGTCAGCGTGGCCGAGGTGGAGGGCGACACGGCGTCGCTGTCCATCGAGGTGGGGTCCGAGGAGCCCGCCACCCGGTCCGCGGGCGCAGCGGCCGGCTGACCTGGTCGGACGGGGCCGTCGTGTCCGGCGGCCCCCGGCCTCCAGCTGCCGATACGTTCTGGGCCGACGCACAGCCGGCCCGTGCTGTGCACGGACCGAGGAGCCCCCATCACCCGCACCGCACGCCGCCTGGTCCTGACCCTGGCCGCCGCCCCCGCGCTCGCCCTGTCGCTGTCCGCCTGCGGCGCCGGGTCGGTCGACTCCGACGACGTCGAGGAGAGCGCCGAGACCCAGCTCATGGACCAGACCGGTTCCGACGTCCGTCCCGACATCGACTGCGAGGACGACCTCCCCGCCGAGGAGGGCGCGGCGATCGTCTGCACGCTGACCGCCGACGGCCTCGAGGGTGAGTACGACGTCGACATCACCGTGAACTCGGTCGACGGCAACAACGTCGCCTACGACGTCCAGGTCGCCGACACCCCCCGTTGATCCTCCCTCCCGCGCCGGCCCGCCGTGGCCGGCGCGGGACGGGCGAGCAGGCCCCGGTCGGCCCGCCGAGCCGCGGGCGGTCTCAGGCCCCGGTGGCGCCCTCGGCGTCCCAGGTGCCGGTGCGGTCGGTGGGGTCCAGCTCGACCACCGCCCGGCCCGGGGACGACGGTGCCGCCGGCCGCGGCGTCGTCCAGGTGACCGTCGGGGTGCTGCCCAGGCCCAGGGCGATGTGCTCGGGCTTGATCGGCACCGCCGGCAGCGGCAGCCCGGTCGCCGCGCGGACGGCCGCAGCCACCGCCGGCACCGCGGTGCACAACGGGGGCTCGCCGACGCCCTTCCAGCCGTGCGGCATCCCCGGCTCGGGGTCGGTGACGTAGGTGGAGACGACCTCCGGGGCGTCCACGATCGTCGGGATCAGGTAGCCCTCGAAGTGCGGGTTGGTGATCAGCCCGTCGACGACGACCACCTCCTCCATCAGCGCCAGGCCCATGCCCTGCACGATGCCGCCCTCGATCTGGCCGAGCAGCTGGGTCGGGTTCACGACGGTGCCGACGTCCTGGCAGGAGGCGATCTGCACGACGCTCACCAGCCCGAGGTCCACGTCCACGTCGACGACGGCGCGCTGGGCGGAGAAGCCGAAGCCGACGTACATGCCGCCCTCGGTGGAGCCCAGCGGGTACGTGTCCGGGTGGGCGAAGTGCTCGGTGGCCCGCACGGTGTGCCCGGGTGCGGCGTCGGCGACCTCGGTGAGCGGGCGGCCGGCGGCGCAGACCGTCGTGCCGGCGATGGAGAGCGTGGCGGGGTCCAGGTCGCCGGCCCGGGCGACCCGGGCCAGCAGCCGGTCCCGGACGACCTCGCAGGCCCGGTGCACCGCGGTGCCCGAGGCCATCGTCTGCCGGGACGCCGAGGTGGACCCGGCCGAGGCGATGAGGGTGTCGGGCTGGGTGACGGTCACCGTCGTCGCGCCCAGCGCGGTGCGGGCGATCTGCTCGGCCACGGTGACGAAGCCCTGGCCGACCTCCGCGCAGGCGCAGTGCACGGTGGCGTGCCCGTCGCGCAGCGAGACCGTCGCCGTCGACTCGTCGGTGTGGCCCTCGCTGAAGGCCAGGTTCTTGATGGTGACCGCGTAGCCGACGCCGCGCCGGACGGTGCCGCCCTCGGCGGCCCGGCCGACGCCGCCGGGCGCCTTGGCCGGTCCGGTGGGCAGCGGCAGGTCCCGGACGCCCTCGATGACCTCGCGCACCGGGGTGGGTGCGTCGAGGGTCTGCCCGAAGGTGGCGACGTCGCCCCGGCGCAGCGCGTTGCGCAGCCGCACCTCCAGCGGATCCAGGCCGAGTGCGGCGGCCAGCGCGTCGAGCTGCGCCTCGTGCGCGAACGCCGCCTGCGGGACGCCGAACCCGCGCATCGCCCCGCACGAGGGGTTGTGGGTGCGGACCGAGGAGCCCTCGAAACGGCCGTTGGGCACCCGGTAGGGCCCCTGCAGCAGGGTCACGGTGTTGGTGATGACGACCGGTGAGGTGGAGGCGTAGGCCCCGCCGTCCAGCAGCACCCGGCCCTCGACGGCGACGATCGTGCCGTCGGCGTCCGCGCTGTGCCGCAGCCAGATCGTGCCCGGGTGGCGCTGGCGGTGGCCCAGGAAGGACTCCTCGCGGGTGTACTCGACCCGCACCGGGCGGCCGGTGGCCAGCGCGAGCAGGCAGGCGTGGGTGTGCAGGGTGACGTCCTCGCGGCCGCCGAACGCGCCGCCGACTCCGGCGAGCCGGACCTCGACCTGCTCGGGGGGCAGGCCCAGAGCCCGGGCGACCTGCTGCTGGTCCGAGTGCAGCCACTGGGTGGCCACCTCCAGCAGCACCCCGCCGCCGTGCAGCGGGGTGGCCATCCCGGCCTCGGGGGCGAGGAACGCCGGGTCCTGCATGCCGATCCGGTAGGTGTTCTCCACCGTGACGACGCCCCGGGCGTCCGGGTCGCCGCAGGTGTAGGCGACGTGCCGGTAGACGTTGCCCTCCGGGTGCGCCTGCGGGTGCAGCGGCGGCGCCGTCAGCGCGGCCTCGGGGTCGGTGACGGCGGGCAGCACCTCGTACTCGACGACGACGGCCCGCGCGGCCCGGCGGGCGGTGGCGGCGTCCACGGCGGCCAGCACGACGACCGGCTCCCCGGCGTAGCGGACGACGTCCCCGGCGAGGACCGGCTCGTCGCGCATGGTCAGGCCGAACCACGGGTCGCCCGGCACGTCGTCGGCGGTGAGCACCGCGTGCACCCCGTCGGTCGCGCGGGCCGCGGTGGTGTCGATGCGGGTGATGCGCGCGTGCGGGTGCGGCGAGCGGACCGTGACGCCGACCAGCACGTCGTCGGCGGTGAGGTCACCGGCGTAGACGAACTCCCCGCGCACCTTGGCCGGGCCGTCGGGGCGCCGGACCGACTCGCCGATGCCGCCGGTCACGACGTCGCCTCCCGGCGTCCGGCCGCGGCCGCCTCGACGGCGGCGACGATCCGGCCGTAGCCGGTGCAGCGGCACAGGTTGCCGTACAGCGCGCCCTCGATCTCCTCGCGGGTCGGGTCGGGGTTGGTGTCCAGCAGCTCGGTGGCCGCGGTGACGAACCCGGCGGTGCAGATGCCGCACTGCACGGCGCCCTCGGCGAGGAAGGCCTCCTGCACGTCGGACAGCTCGCCGTCCGGGCCGTTGATCGAGGCGATGGTGGACACCGCGCAGCCGGCGACGGTCGCCGCGGGCACCAGGCAGGCGCACAGCACGTGGGCGTCCTCGCCGGGCACGGTCACCGACACGGCACAGGCGCCGCACCGGCCGTGCGCGCAGCCCACCTTGGGCCCGCGCACCCCCAGCCGGTCGCGCAGCACGGTCAGCAGCGACTCGCTGAACCCGGCCTCGACGGCCGAGGTGGTGCCGTCGACGGTCAGCTCGAACTCCACGTCGGCCATCAGGACCCCAGTCCGGCGTCGACCTGGGCGCGGACGACGAGCCGTACGGCCAGCACGCCCAGGGCGTGCCGCCGGTACTCGGCCGAGGCGACGGGGTCGGTGGGCGGGTCCACGGCGGCGTCCACGGCGGCTCTCAGCTCCTCGGGGGTGGCGGTGCCGTCCAGCAGCGCGGTGGCGACGGCGTCGACGGCGTCCGAGCGGACCGGGGTGGGGCCGGCGTTGCCGAACGCGAGCCGGACCCGGCCGGCCGCGGCGACGGCGGCGACGGAGGCGGTGGCGACGAACTGGGCGTTGCGCCGGCCGACCTTGGCGTAGTCGGCGAAGCCGCGGTGCCGGGGCAGCCGGAGGGCGGTGAGCAGCTCGCCGGGGCCGATCGCGGTGACGCCGGGTGCGGTGACGAAGCCGTCGAAGGGCACGGTGCGGGTGCCGCCGGGGCCGGTCAGCTCCAGGGCGGCGTCCGCGGCGAGCAGGGCCGGCAGCAGGTTCCGGTAGGGCAGCGCGCTCATCACGTTGCCGCCGATCGTGGCCTCGGTGCGCACCAGCGGTGTGCCCAGCGACGTCGCGGCGGCGGCCAGGGCGCGGTGTTCCACGTGGATCAACGCGGCCACCGGGGTGCCGGCGGCGACCACCAGCTCGTCGTCGGTGGTGGTGACGCCGCGCAGCTCGCGGACCCGGCGCAGCGACACGAAGCCCTCGGCCCGGCGGGTGCGCCACAGCAGGTCCGGCATGACCTCGGTGCCGCCGGCCACGACGGTGGCGTCCGGGCGGTCGGCCAGGGCGGTGATCGCCTCACCGAGGGTCTCGGGGAGGGCGAAGCGGGGTGCGGCGAGCAGCACTCGGGAACCTCTCGGTCAGCACGGACAGCCAGCCGACCGTAACCGGGGATTGTCACGACACCGTGTCGCAACGAGCGGACGGCAGGATGCGGGCATGTCCGCACCCACCCCCGCACCGGCCCGCCCCGCCGACCTGCTGGTCCACGACGCCGACCTGCTGGCCACCGTGGACGAGGCCCGCGCCGAGATCGCCGGCGGCTGGGTGGCCGTCACCGACGGGGTGGTGACGGCGGTCGGCGGGCCCGCCGACCCGAAGCCCGAGGCGCTGCGGCGGGTGGACGCGCGCGGCTGCCTGGTCACCCCGGGCCTGGTCAACACCCACCACCACCTGTACCAGAACCTGACCCGCGCCTACGCCCCCGCGCTGACCGGCGGGCTGTTCGAGTGGCTGGTGACGCTGTACCCGCTGTGGGCCCGGCTCGACGAGGAGGCGGTCTACACCAGCACGTTCGTCGGACTCACCGAGCTCGCGCTGGGCGGCTGCACCACCTCCACCGACCACTCCTACGTGCACCCCGCCGGCGCCGGGGACCTGATCACCGCCGAGGTCCGGGCGGCCCGCGACCTGGGCATGCGGTTCCACCCCACCCGGGGCTCGATGTCGCTGTCGGTCAAGGACGGCGGGCTGCCACCGGACTCCGTCGTGCAGGACGACGACACGATCCTCGCGGACTCCGAGCGGCTCGTCGGCCTGCACCACGACCGGTCACCGCACGCGATGACCCGGATCGCGCTGGCCCCGTGCTCGCCGTTCAGCGTCTCCACCGCGCTGATGCGACAGACCGCGGAGCTGGCCGAGCGACTCGACGTCCGGCTGCACACCCACCTGTGCGAGACCCAGGACGAGGACGCCTTCTGCCTGGAGACCTTCGGCCGCCGGCCGGTCGACTACCTGGAGGACGTCGGCTGGCTGACCGACCGGTCCTGGCTCGCGCACGTGGTCTGGCCCGACGCCTCCGAGGTCGTCCGGCTGGGCGCCGCCGGGGTCGGGGCGGCGCACTGCCCGTCGTCCAACATGATCCTGGGCTCCGGGCTGTCCCCGGTGGCCGAGCTGCGGGCGGCCGGGGCGCCGGTCGGGCTGGGTGTGGACGGGTCGGCGTCGGCGGACTCGGCGTCGCTGTGGCTGGAGGCCCGCACCGCGATGCTGCAGGGCAAGCTGCGCCACGGCGCCGCCGCGATGTCCGCCCGGGACGCGCTGGAGGTCGCCACCCGCGGGGGAGCGGCCTGCCTGGGCCGGGCCGGGGAGATCGGCGAGCTGTCGGTGGGTGCCTGCGGTGACCTCGTCGTCTGGCCGCTGGAGGGCGTCCGGTTCGCCGGTGCTCTGTCCGACCCGGTGGAGGCCTGGCTGCGCTGCGGGCCGGTCTCCCCGCGGCACACCGTCGTCGCCGGGCGGTTCGTCGTCGAGGACGGCGTCCCGGTGCACGCCGGGCTCGACGAGCAGCTGGCCGTGCACCGTCGCGTCTCGGCCCGCCTGCAGGCCTGAGGGTCGAGCGCGGGGGGTCAGAGCGCGGGGGGGCAGAGCGCGGCGGCCAGGGTCTCCAGGTCGGCGTCGGTCACGTCCAGGTGCGGGGACACCCGCAGCACCGGGCCGGTCAGTTCCCCGGGCGCCCGGGCCGGCAGGCAGGCTGTGGTGACCACGCCGTGCTCGGCCCGCAGCCGGGCCACGGTCCCGGCGACGTCGACGCCGTCGGGCGGGACCAGCGTGGTGGCCGCTGTCGGCTCGCCGAACGGCTCGACCACCCGCCAGCCCGCGACGCCGTCCACCCGCTCCCGGACGGCGCGGCCGACGCCGGCCAGCCGCGCCCGGACCGCGGCCGGGCCGGCGGCCAGGTGCTCGCCGATCGCCAGGGTCAGGCCGACCCGGCCGGCCACGTGCGCGTCGTGGGTCTCGAAGGACAGCACGTCGGCCGGGTCGCCCTGGACCGGGACGAGCCCGGCGCGGAACGCCGGGCGCAGCACCAGGAAGCCGACCCCCCGGGGGCCGGCCAGCCACTTCCGGGAGGTGCCGTAGACGGCGTCGGCGCGCACGTCGCAGTCGACCTGACCCAGCGCCTGCGCGACGTCGAGGACCAGCGGGACCCCGGTCGCCCGGCACAGCCGGGACACCTCCACCACCGGCTGGACCACGGCGCGGTGGCTGGCGACCACGGTCAGGTGCACCGCGGCCGGCGGGTCCGAGCGCAGCAGCCGGGCCAGCGCCTCGACGTCGACCCGGCCCAGGTCGTCGGCCGGCAGCGCCTCGGGGACGAGCCCGGCGTACCGGATCGCGGCGAGGTTGCCGTGGTACTCCCCGGGCAGCACCCCGACCCGCGACCCGGCCGGCAGCGGCCACGCCGCGAAGAGGACGCGCACTGCCGAGCTCGCGGACTCGGTGAAGGCGACGTCGGCGGCGGCCATCCCGACCAGCCCGCCCAGCACGGACCGGCCCTGCTGCAGCAGCGTCTCCGCCGACGCCTCGGCCTGGTAGCCGCCGACCTCGGCCTCGTGCCGGGCGTGGTGCGCGACGGCGTCGAGGACCTTGACCGACTGCCGGCTGCACGCCGCGGAGTCCAGGTGCACGCCGGCCGGCCGGGGCCGGGCGGCCCGCCAGGCGGCGCCCAGCTCTGGGAGGGGGAGGTCCGTCACGCGGCCATCCTCCCTGGCGTGCGCGCCGCCGGGACGCGGGCTACCGGGGTGTCGCCAGGGTGACGGCGAAGTCGCCGTCGGGGTCGGTCCAGGTCTCCGCCGCCCGCAGCCCGGCGGCGTCCAGCTCGGCGACCACCTGCTCGACCCGGAACTTGGTCGACACCTCGGTGCGCAGGTCCTCCCCGGCGGCGAACGGCACGTCCAGGTCCAGGCCGGCCACGTGCACGACCTGGTCGCGGCGGGAGCGCAGCAGCATCTCGACCCAGCTGTTCCCGGCGTCCCAGCGGGCGACGTGGTCGAAGGCGTCCAGGTCGACGTCGGCCTTGAGCTCCCGGTTGACCACGGCGAGGACGTTCTTGTTGAACGCCGCGGTCACCCCGGCGTCGTCGTCGTAGGCGGCGACCAGCCGGTCGGTGTCCTTGACCAGGTCGGTGCCCAGCAGGAACCAGTCGCCGGGGTCCAGCATCGCCCCGACCGAGGTCAGGAACGCCGCCCGCGGGCCCGGCTCCAGGTTGCCGATGGTCGAGCCCAGGAACGCGACCAGCCGCCGTCCCTCCCGGGGCAGTTCGCCCAGGTGCTGGGTGAAGTCGCCGACCGCGGCGTCCACGGCGAGGTCGGGGAACTCCTCGCCGATGACCGCGCCGGCGTGCCGCAGGACGGACGGGTCGACGTCGAAGGGCACGAAGCGGCGCAGCGTGCCGGCCGTGGTCAGCGCGGTGAGCAGCAGCCGGGTCTTCTCCGACGTCCCGCTGCCGAGCTCGACCAGGGTGTCCGCGCCCGACAGCACCGCGATCTCGTCGGCGTGCTCGTCCAGGATCGAGCGCTCGGCCCGGGTCGGGTAGTACTCCGGCAGCCGGGTGATGTCCTCGAAGAGCTCGCTGCCGCGCTCGTCGTAGAACCAGGTCGGCGGCAGCGTCTTGGGCGTCGCGGTCAGGCCGGCGGCGACGTCGGCGCGGAGTGCGGCGCCGGCGTCGACGGGGCCGAGGTGGTCGGTCAGGGTGAAGCTCATGGGGGTCCTCCCGGGTCTGGGGTGGCGTGCTGGGTGGTCGGTGGCGCGTCGTCGAGGGGCGTCAGGGCGGTGCCGTCGGGGGTGACGGACACCAGGTGGCGGTCGGGGACGTCGGTCCAGCGGGGGTCGTCGTCCCAGGGCTCGCTGGCCAGGGCGGTGCCCTCCTCGGTGGTCAGCACCGAGAGGGTGTCGCCCCAGGTGGTGGCCAGCAGCCGGGTGCCGTCGGCGGCCAGCAGGTTGAGTCGTGCGGTCGGGTCGGCGGCGCCCACCTCCCGGACGACGTCACCGAGGGCGTCGAGGCCGCGGGCGAAGACGAGGGCCGCCAGCTGGGCGCTGTCGCAGACCGACTCCGCCCCCGGGGCCGGCGGCAGCACCGACCGCTCGACCCGGCCGTTGTGCGAGAGCAGCCACCGGCCGTCGGTGAACGGTGCGGCGGCGGACTCGTCGATCGGCATCCCGACGGTGGCCGACCGGACCGCGGCCAGCACGCAGCGCGAGGACACCGCGGGCGCCACCGAGGCGAAGGACGCCGAGCCCCACAGCGGGGACGCCGACCGCCAGCGCGCCGGCCCGGGCCGGTCGGGGGCCCACCAGCCCACGCCCCAGCCGTCGGCGTTGACGGTGCCGTGCCGCTGGCGGCGGGGTGCGTAGGACTGCACGACCAGGGCCGACGGCGGTTCCAGGACGAGGGACGACAGCGTCCGGGGTCGTCCGAGCCAGGCGAGGTGTCTGCACATGCGGCTGCCTACGCGTCCCAGGCCAGCCGGAACCCGCTGAAGACCTGGCGGCGCTGCAGGTGGTCCCAGTTGCGGAAGCTGGGCCGCAGCACGGAGGCACCGACCGCCCAGGAGCCGCCGCGCAGCACCTTGTAGTCGCCGCCGAAGAACGGCTCGGAGTACTGCGCGTAGAGCATCGGGGTGAAGCCGGGCCAGGCGGTGAAGTCCGAGGCGGTCCACTCCCAGACGTCGCCCAGCAGCTGCTCGACGCCGTACGGGGAGGCGCCGGCCGGGTAGGCGCCCACGGGAGCCGGGCGCAGCGCCGCCCCGCCGCTGTTGACCAGCGTCGGGGTGGGCTCGGTGTCGCCCCACGGGAACCGGCGGCGGCGACCGGTCGTCGGGTCCCAGACGGCGGCCTTCTCCCACTCCTGCTCGGTGGGCAGCCGGGCACCCGCCCAGGTGGCGTAGGCCTCCGCCTCGAAGTGGGTCACGTGCTGGACCGGCTCGTCGCCGGGCACCTCCTCGACGACCCCGAACCGGGTCCGGGTGCCGTCGGCGTGCCAGGACATCGGCCGCTGCAGCCCGGCGTCCGCGACGTGCGCCCAGCCGCGGGCCGACCACCAGCGCGCCGTCGTGTAGCCGCCGTCGGCGACGAACCGGGCGTACTCGGCGTTGGTGACCGGGACCCGGCCGATCCGGAAGGCGGGGACGTCGACGGTGTGTGCCGGCCGCTCGTTGTCCAGGCTGAACGGCTCGCTCGTGCCGTCCACGCCCAGCTCGAACGGCCCGCCGGCCACCAGCACGCTGGTGCCGGCCACGCCGGGGCGCCCGGGCGGGAGCGCCGCACCGGTCCCCAGCAGGGCGGGCCCGCGGCGCAGCTGCAGGGTCTGCAGCATCGTCTCGCCGTGCTGCTCCTCGTGGCTGACCACCATCGCGACGTCGAAGGGGTCGTCGTCGGGGGTGGCCGTGGCGATCCGGTCCAGCACCCGGTCCCGGACTGCGGCGACGTAGCCGCGGGCCTCGACCGGCGGGAGCAGCGGCAGCGCGGCGCGGACGGCGCGCGGGTGCGTGAAGGCGTCGTAGAGCGCCTCGACCTGCACCGGCAGCACGCCGGGCCGGCCGGCCTCGCCGCCGCGCAGCAGCCACAGGTCCTCCTGCTGCCCGATGTGGGCGAGGTCCCAGACCATCGGGCTCATCAGCGGGTCGTGCTGGCGCAGCAGCTCGGGCTCGTCGAGGTCGGTGAGCAGCAGGGTGCGGTCCCGGGCGACGGTGAGGTCGCGGACCAGCAGCTCGTAGGGGTCGGTCACGAGTCCTCCTCCGGACAGGCGGCGAGCAGGGCGGCGGCCGGGCCGGCGGCCCGGGCGGTGTCGGCGACGGCGTCCCCGGGGCTGCGGCCGGCGGCCACCAGCTCGGCGAGGGCGTGCACCTCCGGGCGCAGCGCGGGCGGGACGCGGTCGGCCACCGCGGCCAGGCAGGCCGTGGCGGCGGTGTGCAGGTCGGGGTCGGTCAGGCCGTGGTGGGCGGCGTCGTCCCAGCGGCCGGCGACGGGGGCGCAGGCCGCGGCGGCCAGGTCGGCGGCGACCGGGTCGTCGAGCAGGGTCGCGGTCACCGCGGCCAGGGCCGGCCACCAGGGCTCCGGGGCGGCGTCGAGGTAGCGGACCTCCAGGAACCCGCGCAGCCGGACCGGCGGGAAGAGCGTGGTCAGGTGGTAGTCCAGGTCCGCGGCGGTGGGCCGCCGGCCACCCAGCTCGGGCCGGCCGCGGACCCAGTCGGCGAACGAGACCGGGCCGGTCACCGGCTCCGCGCCGCCCGCGTCGGTGAAGCGGACCAGCATCACCGGCGCGGCCAGCGCGTACTCCGCCCACTCGTCGGCCGGGTCGCCCCGCCCCAGCAGCGGCCCGCAGCGGGCCTGGTCCAGGTCGCCCCAGACCTGCTGGCGGCCCGAGACCCAGCCGGTGTCCCGGCCCTGCAGCCAGGGCGAGCACGCCGACACCGCCACCAGCACCGGTCCCAGCGCGTGGGCCAGGCCCACCCGGTCCACCCAGCCCGCCGCGGGTCCCGCCTCCAGGTTCACCTGCAGCGAGGCCGTGGAGGTCATCATCGCCGCACCCGCGCCGGGGCAGCCGATCGCGGCGAAGTGCTGCTCCATGGCCAGGTAGCGGGGCCCGGGGCTGACCCGGGACGCCGGGCGCAGCGGGTCCGTGCCCAGCGCGGCCAGCGCCAGCCCGTCCGCGGCCAGGGCGCGGGCGAGGGCGGCGCTGTCGGTGCGCAGAGCGGCGACGGCGGCGGCCACGTCGCCGTACGGCGGTCCGGACAGCTCGACCTGACCGCCCGGCTCCAGGGTCACCCGGCTGCCCCCGGGCAGCGGCGCCAGCCCGGCGACCAGCCGGGTGATCCGCGCCCACGGGACACGTGCGCCGGGGGTGTGCCGGTCGACGAGGTGCGCCTCGAGCTCCAGGCCGACGGGGCCCGGGTCGGCGGCGACGAGGGCGCGGGCGGCCACGTGGGCCAGCGCCTCCCCGACGTCGTCGAGGGGGCGGTCGTCCTGCCGATGGGCGTGCTGATGAGCGAGAACCGTGGCCAAGGGCCACCCCCTCCAGGTCCGGACCGGTCGTGGGACGACCGCGGGTCGGTGCGGGGGCGGCTCGCGGTGGCGGGCCGTCCTCGTCCACCAGGGTGCACACGGTCGGCCGTCGGGGCAACCCGCGTCCCCCGGGGAGGGCTCGGTGCAAGTCACGTCCGACCCGACGCCTAGCCTGCCCGTGGCCGGGTAGTCCGGGACGGACGCCGGACCGAGACCGGCGCCAGGACGGACGGGGACAGACGTGGACGACGAGGACGGCTGCTCGCCGCACGCCGCGCTGCTCGTCGAGGACGACGCCGCCGTGCTGGCGGCTGCGCCCGGCTTCCTGTGTGACGGGATCGACGCGGGGCAGGTCGCGGTCGTGGTGGTGTCGGCCCCGGTGGCCGAGCTGTTGCGTCCGGCGCTGGCCGGCCACCCGGTCGTCTTCGTGGACTGGATCGAGGTGTTCGGCGGTGGCGCCCCGGCGGCGGTGACGGCGCTGCGTCGGCTCGCCGCGCGGTTGCGGCCCGGGCCCTCCGACGTGGTGCGGGTCCTCATCGAGCCGATGGCCGGGGACGACCCGGACACCTGGCGGGAGTGGCAGCGGTTCGAGGCGGTGCTGGACCACGTCGCGGCCACCGAGCCGCTGTGCGTGGCCTGCCTGCACGACGCCCGCCGCGAAGCCGCCCCGCTGCTGGAGAGCGCCCGGGCCACCCACCCGGTGCTGCTGCGCGGCGCCGCCGAGGTCGCGAACCCCGACCACCAGGACCCGGCGGTCTTCCTGGAGACCCTGGAGGTCCCCGGCGAGCCGCTGGAGGACAGCGAGCCGCTGGTCGCCGAGCACGCCGTCCGTGACCTGCGGGGCCTGCGCCGGGCGCTGGCCACCCGGGCCGCCGACGAGGGGCTGCTGGAGACCCACGAGACCCGGGTCGAGGACTTCTTGCTCGCCGTGGACGAGATGACCACCAACGCGCTGCGGCACGGCCGGCCCCCGGTCGACCTGCGTCTGTGGGCCGGGGAGGGGCGCCTGGTCTGCCGGGTGACCGACCACGGCACCGGCCTGGACGACCCGTTCATCGGCTACGGCCCGGCGCACGGCGAGGACCTCTCGCAGGGCGGCATGGGCCTCTGGCTGGCCCGCCAGCTCTGCGACCACGTGGACATCACCCCGGACGGTGCCGGCGTCTCGATCCGGCTGATCACGCACCTGCGCTGACGTGGTGCGCGACCGGGACGAGGACGGCCGGGCCCGCAACGCGCGCCCGCGGGACGGCCTGGGCCGGCCGCTGCCGTACGGGACACCGGGGGAGCCGCGCGCGCCCGAGGGCGTGGTCCGCACGGCCGGGGACACGCTGACCCAGGCCCAGGAGCTGCTCGACGCCGGCCGGCCCTTCCACGCCCACGAGGTCTTCGAGGACGCCTGGAAGTCCGGGCCGCCGGAGACCCGCGAGCTGTGGCGTGGGCTGGCCCAGCTCGCCGTGGGCCTCACCCACGCCGCGCGGGGCAACGGCACCGGCGCGCGGACGCTGCTGGACCGCGGTGCCGGCCACGTGGAGGCCGCGGCCGAGGTGGCCGCCGGGTTCGGGGTGGACGGGCGCGCGCTGGCCCGCTGGGCGCGGGCTGTCGACGTCGCCGACGTGGGACCGGTGCCCCGGCTGGTGGGCTAGCGCCCGGCCCCGTCGGTCGGCGGGCCCAGCGCGTCGACGGCCCGGCGCAGGAACCGGGCCACGACCTGCACCTCGTCCTCGGTCATGTCGGCCATCACGGCCCCCACGTCCTCGGCCATCGGGGTGAAGAAGTCCCGGGCCAGGGCCCGGGCCCGGTCCTGCACCCGGAGCACGACCTGGCGGCGGTCGGTGGTGGAGCGCTCGCGGACCAGGTGGCCGGCCCGCTCGAGCCGGTCGACGAGGGCGGTGGTGGCCGCCGAGGACAGCCGCAGCCGGGTGGCCAGCCGGCCCGGGGTCATCTCCACCCCGCCCATCGAGGCGCCGACCACGACGGCGAGGGCGTCCAGGTCGGTGCGGTGCAGGTCGTGGGTCTGGCCGAACACGGCGGCGGTGCGGTTGCTGGCCACCGACACCTCGCGCAGCAGCAGCACGACCTCACGTCGGAGTGGGTCCACGATCACCTCCACCTGCGGGTTTGCGACAAGTCCTTCGACGGTAGAGAGACATGGTCGTCGAGAGGCCGCACCGTCGAGGTGCAGGAGGAGGAGATCATGACCAGCACAGGCCTGCAGCAGGGGTCCCGGGCACACGCAGGGGCCCCGGCCACCGGGAGCCGGGACACCACCCGGGTCGTGGTCGTCGTCCTGGCCGCCGTCGCCCAGGTGGTCGGCAGCCCGCTGGGGTCGGTGCTGTCGGGCAACAGCGTGGGCGACGTCAGCGACGGCGCCCGCTCCCTGGTGACCCCCGCCGGGTACGCCTTCAGCATCTGGGGGCTCGTCTTCCTGGGCTCGCTGGCCTGGGCGGTCTACCAGGCACTGCCTGCCCAGCGCACCCGGCTGGTGCACCGGGTGACCGGCTGGCCGCTGGCCGCCGCCTTCGCCGGCAACGCCGTGTGGGAGACCGTCTACCCCTTCGGTGGCGTCTGGCAGTACGTCACGCAGGTGCTCATCTTCGCCATCACGGCCTCCGCCGCCGTCGGCTTCGCCCGGCTGCAGCGCGAGGAGGTCCGGGCCGACCTGCGTGGCTGGGCCCGGGCGCTGCCCGCGGCCACGGCCGGTCTGCTGCTGGGCTGGGTGACCGTCGCCCCGGTGGCCCAGGTCGGCAACACCGGCGTGGCGCTCGGCGCCGACCCGGCCACCACCTCCTCGGAGGTCTGGGCGGTGGCCGCGATGGTCGCCGTCGCGCTGGTCGGTTCCCTCGTCGTCCTCCGCGCCCACGTCGCGGCCGGGCCGTTCGCCGCCGCCGTCGTGTGGGGACTGGTCGCCATCGCCGCCGCCGGGGGCCCGACGCCGGTCACCCTCGCCGCGCTCGGTGCCGCCGCCGTCGTCCTGGTCACCCTCGGGGTGCGGGTCGCCTCCCGGCGGGTCCACGCGGGTGCCCTGCTCGTCGGCTGAGCCCCTCCCGCGGGGGCGCGGGGGTCAGTTCGCCAGCTCGATGGCCGCCCAGCCGAGCAGCACGATCGCGAACGGGATGGCGAAGAACACCAGCACCGCCCACCGGGGGGTCCGCACCAGCGGCTCCCCGGTGCGCGGGTCCAGCACCTCGCGGGCCCGCCGGGCGACCAGGTACGCCGGCGGGACGCCGACGACCACCCCGGTGGCCAGCCACAGCCAGCCCGACCGGCCCAGGTAGGGCTCGTCGAGCAGGAGGGCGAAGGCGCCCTGGCCGATCAGCCAGCCGGCCGCCGCGGCCAGCACCAGGGTGGTCGTCGTCCACCACCACGGCGGCTTGCGGTGCTCGTCGGTGAGGCTCGCGGCGTACTCGCGGGGGGTGCCGAAGGCCTCGGTCGGGTCCTCGCCGGTCTCGGCCACGTGGCTCTCGACCTCGGCGACGATCTCGCCGATCCGGTCCGGCGGGACCTCCTGCAGGCGCAGGTGCAGCACGAGGGACTGGCGGTAGTCGGAGGTCGTCCGGGGCGTCGGGGCAGCGGTCATCGGGTGCTCCTCGGGGTCGCGCGTCGGGCGGTGGGGTGTCGCGTCGGGGGTGCCGGTCACGTGAGTGCCACCGCGATGCCGGCGACCACGAGGGCCAGGGCCAGGAGGGCGCCGGTGATCGTCACCAGGGTCCGCCGGGGGGTCGGCGTCAGCGGTGCGCCGGTGCGGGGGTCGCGCACCTGCCGGGCGCGCCCGGCGATCCGGAGGCCGCCGGGGACGCCGAGCAGCAGGCCCAGCGGCACCAGCACCCACCAGGGCATCCCGGCGAACTCCCCGCCGCGCAGCAGGGTCACCGCGCCGACGGCGACGAACCACCCGGCGGCGGCGCCGCTGAGCGCCTCCAGGACGAGCAGTGCCGGCCGGTCGCGGCGGTGCTCGTGGGTGAGCGAGGCGGCGTACTCCCGGGGGGTGCCGAAGGCCTCGGTGGGGTCCTCGCCGGTCTCGGCCACGTGGCTGTCGACCTCGGCCAGGACCTCGCCGATCCGCTCGGCGGGCACCCGGCGGGCGCGGAGCGCCGCCACGAGCCGCTGCTGCCAGACGTCGGTGACGGAGGTGCTCATCGGGTGCTCCTCGGGTCCGGGAGCAGGCCGCCGGCCCGCTCGGTGAAGGTGTGCCAGGCCGCCGAGCGGCGGTCCAGGTGGTCGCGGCCGGCCGTGGTGACGGCGAAGAACTTGCGGCCGGGCCCGCCGACGCCCTCGCGCCAGGACGAGGTGAGCAGCCCCTCGGCCTCCAGCCGGTTGAGCACCGGGTAGAGGGTGCCGCCCTTGACGGCGCCGAGACCACCGGCCTGCAGCCGCTGGGCGACCGCGTAGCCGTAGGTCTCCTCCTCGGCGACCACGGCCAGCACCGCCAGGGGCAGCACCGCCCGGAGCCACTCGGTGGGCACGTCGTCGTCGGCCATGACTAGAAGCTAGCGACCACTAGTCAGCGACGCAAGCTAGTCGGGTAGAGAGTGGGATTGCGGTCACAACGGTCGGCCGGGAGGGGGTGGACCGGTCGTCCGGGGGTCGGCAGGATCGCTCGTGCCATGAGCACCGACACCCAGACCCCAGCCCAGACGCCCGCCGAGACCCCGGCGGCGCCGCCGGCCCGCGGACCCGTCACCTCGGCGTCCTACTCGATCACCGTCCGGCTCTCCGCCGACGGCGACCCGGCCACCATCGGCCGGATCGCCACCGCGGTCGGCTCGGCCGGCGGCGCGGTGACCGCGATCGACGTCGTCGAGTCCCGCTCGGACGGGCTGACCGTGGACGTCACCTGCTCGGCCGCGGACGCCGCGCACTCCGAGGAGGTCGTCGCCGCGCTGGACGCCGTGGACGACGTGCACGTCCGCAAGGTCAGCGACCGGACCTTCCTGCTGCACCTGGGCGGCAAGATCGAGGTCGTCTCCAAGGTGCCGCTCAAGACCCGCGACGACCTGTCGATGGCCTACACCCCCGGCGTGGCCCGGGTCTGCCTGGCGCTGGCCGACCACCCCGAGGACGTCCGCCGGCTGACCATCAAGGGCAACACGGTCGCCGTGGTCACCGACGGGTCGGCCGTGCTCGGGCTGGGCGACATCGGGCCCGGTGCCTCGCTGCCGGTGATGGAGGGCAAGGCCGCGCTGTTCAAGCGGTTCGCCGACATCGACGCCTGGCCGATCTGCCTGGACACCCAGGACGTCGACGAGATCGTCCGCACCGTCGAGCTCATCGCCCCCGGCTTCGGCGGCATCAACCTCGAGGACATCGCCGCGCCCCGCTGCTTCGAGATCGAGGCCCGGCTGCGCGCGAAGCTGGACATCCCGGTCTTCCACGACGACCAGCACGGCACGGCGATCGTCGCCCTGGCCGCGCTGCGCAACGCGCTGCGGGTGGTGGACAAGCAGCTGGCCGACGTCCGGGTGGTCGTCGCCGGCGGCGGCGCAGCCGGGACGGCGATCGTCTCGCTGCTGCTGGAGGCCGGCGCGCAGCACGTGCTGGTGTGGGACCGCGAGGGCGTCCTGTCCCCGGACGACGACCGGCTCTCCCCGGCCAAGCACGAGCTGGCCCAGCGGACCAACCCCGAGTGCCGCCGCGGTGAGCTGCCCGACGCCCTCGTCGGCGCCGACGTGTTCATCGGGGTCAGTGCGGGCAACGTGCTGCCGGTCGAGGCGCTGGCCGGGATGGCGGAGAAGGCGATCGTCTTCCCGATGGCCAACCCGACGCCGGAGGTCGACCCGGTCCGCGCCCGGCCGTACTGCGCCGTCGTCGCCTCGGGCCGGTCGGACCTGCCCAACCAGATCAACAACGTGCTGGCGTTCCCCGGGGTGTTCCGCGGGCTGCTGGACGCCAAGGCCAAGGAGATCCGCCCCGGGATGCTGCTGGCGGCTGCCGACGCGTTGGCCGCGGTGGTGCGCGACGACCAGCTCAACGCCAACTACATCATCCCCAGCGTCTTCGACGCGGCGGCGACGGAGGCGGTGGCGGCCGCGGTGGCGGCGTCCGCGCGGCAGGAGTCCGGTGCGACGGTGCAGGTGGACGAGGACCGGCTGCCGGTCTGACCGCCTGCCTGGATAAGGTGAGGCTCCCCTAACAAGAGGAGCTCCACGTGGCACGACGGACCGGACTGATCGCACTCGCGGCGGTGGGTGGCCTGCTGCTCACCGCCTGCGGGTCGACGACGGAGGACGCCGGCCCGCAGTCGGCGACCGGGGAGGAGACCCGGTCGGTGGTGCACGCGCTGGGCACCACCGAGATCGCCGGGACGCCGGAGCGGGTCGTCGTGCTGGACAGTGGGGAACTGGACGCCGTCACCTCGCTCGGCGTCGTCCCGGTCGGCACCGTGGAGACCGAGGGCCTGCTGGAGGAGCTCGCGACCGCCCACGACTTCGACGCCGCGGACGTCGAGGTCGTCGGGTCCATCGCCGAGCCGGACCTGGAGGCCGTCGCCGCGCTGCGACCGGACCTGATCCTGACCAACGCGATCCGGCACGAGGCGATCTACGACCAGCTGTCCGAACTGGCCCCGACCGTGATGTCCGCCGAGCTGGGTGCGGTCTGGAAGGAGAACTTCCTGCTCTCCGCGGAGGCCCTGGGGATGACGGCGCAGGCGGAGGAGCAGCTGGCCGACTACGACCGGCGGGTGGGGGAGATCGCGGCCGCCTGGGGCGACCCGGCCGGCACCGAGGTGGCCGTGCTGCGGTTCATGGGCGCCGGGGAGATCCGGGCCTACGCCCGCGGGTCGTTCATCGGCAGCGTGCTCGACGACATCGGCTTCGTCTGGCCCGCGGCGCTGGACACCACCGACAACCGGGTCGAGCTGACCCCGGAGTCGCTGGCCCTGGTCACCTCCGACGTCGTCTTCTGGTCCCCGGGGTTCGGGGAGACCGGGCAGGCGGAGTCGGCGTCCGTGCAGTCCGGCGGGCTCTGGACGACGCTGCCCGCGGTGCAGGCCGGTGCCGAGCACGAGATCGACGACAGCCGCTGGTTCCTGGGGCTGGGCCCCTCGGGCGCCGACCTGGTGCTGGACGACCTGGCCGAGATCGTCGCCTCCCGCTGATCCCGGGGCGGTCGGGCGGCGGGGGAGGTGCCGGCAGGGCGCGGGTCGCGGACCCGCGCCCTGCCGGCGGCAGCGTCAGCTGCGGTACTGCTGCGCCTCGGCCTCGGCCTCGACGGCGTCGGCGGGGGAACCGGTCTGACGGGCAGCGCGCTCGGCCTCGGGGGCCTCGGCCTCGACCGCGGCCAGGGCGGACTCCCAGCGAGCCCGCATCGGGGCGATGCCACCGCCACCGACGGCGACGACCGCGATGCCGACGACCGCGGCCAGCGAGGCGTACAGCACGGCGTTCACGACGTTCTGGGCGATCTGCAGCTGGTCCAGCGCGGCGATGACACCCAGGGCCAGGATGACGGTGGAGGCGACGTTGGCCAGCACCTTGCCGTAGGACAGGCCGCCCAGGGCGGACTGGACGAGCAGCTTGACCCCGGCCGCGACGGCGGAGGCGATGACCAGGATCAAGATCGCGACGAAGACCTTGGGCAGGTAGCCGATGATCGCCGACAGGTAGTCGCTGATCGGGTTCTGGCCGAAGACGCCGAACGCGGTGGACAGCACGAAGAGCATGACCGCGTAGAAGACGATCTTGGCGAGAATGTCGGAGGCGTCGTACTGGGACTTCGACAGGGCCTTCTTGATGCCGCCCTTCTCGACGGCGGCGTCGAAGCCGACCTTCTCGAGGACCTTGTCGACGATCTTCTGCAGCGCCTTGGCGATCACGTAGCCGATCACCAGGATCAGCAGGAAGCCGATGAGCTTGGGCAGGAACTGGATGACGGTGTCCAGGAGGTCCCGGAACGACTGGCTGGTGGAAGACATGGCTCTCCTGAGCTGATGCTGGGGTGGGACCCCCGGCCGTCGGCGCCGGGAGGGCGCGGTGCGGTCACCGGGGGCAGGGGTGGGACCCGCAGGGCCGGTCGTGACCGGCCCTGCGGGTCTGGTGCTCCGCCGGCGGTGCCGGCGGGGTGCTCAGGTGGTACGGGCGGAGCTCAGTTCCGGTGGTCGCGCCCGGTCGGGACGACGTCGTCCTCGACCTGCTCGATCTCCTCGTGCGCGACGGTCTCGGCCACCGTCTCCTGGTCGGTGACGGTCCGGGTGTCCAGCCGGACCCGCTCGACGGGCACGGTCTCCTTCTGCACGACCGGACGCTCGGCGTGGAGGGTGACCTCGTGCTCCTCCTCCGACAGGCCGGGGCCGGCCAGGGCGTCGCCGCGGTTGGCGTCGGTGATCGGCTCGCGCTCGATGCGGACCTCCTCGTGGGAGACCGGCACGGTGCGGGTCACGTTCTCGGTGACGACGTGCTTGCGCAGCCGGGCCCGGCCGGTCTCCACGGACTCGGTGCCGACGGTGAGCCGCTCCTCGGAGCGGGTCATGGCGTCGTCCGTGGTGGGGCCGGAGGTGTCGTGGCCGACGGTGCCGGGGGCGTCCCGGTGGTCCTCGCGCTGGTCGCCGGACAGCGCGGCGGAGCGGTCCGTGGTCTCCGTCGTGCCGGCGGTCTGCGTGGTGGCCTCGCCGACGCCGTAGTAGCGGTAGAGCTCGGTCTCCTCCTCCGGGGACAGGTGGCCCTCGGCCTCGATCTTCGGGGCGTCGGACACCGTGGCCTTGTCGTAGGGGAACCGCAGGGAGCCCCCGGACAGCTCGGCCTGGGCCAGCGGGATGAAGGTCTCCTTGGTGCCGAACAGGCCGGTCGTGACCGTCGCCCACTCGGGGCGTCCGGACTGGTCGTCGAGGTAGACCTCGGAGACGGTGCCGATCTCGTCGCCGTCGGTGTCGACGGCGTCGGCGCCGATGACGGTGCTGATGTCGTTCTCGGTGATCACGTGTGCTCCCGGAGGTGAGCAGCCCACATCGGCCGGGCGGGCCGGCGGTGCGGGTGGGGTGGGGGTCGCGCGGCGGTCGTGCGCTGCGCGGTGTGCGACTGACAGTCGCCGTGCGCGTCCCGGGCTGAGCGTCACAACCCGGCGAGACGACTCCTCAGTGCCCACCCAGATACACCGTAAACAAGTGCGGCCGTCGATTGTTTACGGTGTAGTCGCTCCACTGGCGGCGGACCCGCCGGTCTCGGGGCGGGGTGCCTTCGCCAGGATGGCGTCCAGGCGCTCGACCAGGTGCTCCAGCGACTCCTCGAACTCCGCCACGGTCTCGTCCTGGGCCAGCGAGGGCTGCAGCCGCACGATGAGGGGATAGGCGTCCATGTCCCCGATCGCGGCCGACGGGTCGCCGTCGGGGTCGTCGATCGCGTTGATCGCGACCCCCCGCTGGGCCACCTCCAGCAGCAGGTGCCCGAGCAGGAAGCTGGAGTAGGCCCGGTAGGCCTCCACGGCCTGGTCGTCGGTGAACCCGTGGCTGGTCAGCGCGGACAGGAAGGACTCGACCCAGCGCAGGCTGCGCAGCGGGGGCCGCACCCAGGGGGCGGCCGGTGGCCGGGTCGCCACCAGGGGGAACACCGCCGGGTGTGCCAGGGCGATCCGGCGCAACCCGTGGGCCAGGCGGTGCAGGTAGTCGTGCCAGCCGTGGCGGGGCTCGAAGTAGACGTCGGGGTCGGCGTACAGCTCGTCCACCACCATCTCGACCACCCCGTCCAGCAGGTCCTCGCGGCCGGGGACGTACCGGTAGAGGGCCATGGCCTCCACCCCGAGCGCGGTCCCCAGCTTGCGCATGCTGAGCTCGGGCAGTCCGTGCTCGTCGATGAACGCGACCGCCGCGGACACGATGCGGTGCCGGTCCAGTCCCCGCCGGGGCTCGGCGCCGGCCGCCCCGGCGAGCACCTCGGTGCCCCCCGGCCGGTTCGCCGGCAGGTCGGGGTCCGTCGGGTCGTCCGGGGCGTCCAGCCCGCCGGACTGGATGCGGCCCACGTGGCCCTCGGATGCCGACCGGTCCGGGGCCGGGGGCTCCTCCGGGCCGGCTGACGACGGGTGGGGACCGGGCATCGCGGCACTCCGTTCGGCGGTCGCGTTCATCGACGAGCACGGACTGC
>NZ_CEEDOS010000050.1:0-29386 GCF_979256525.1 Klenkia sp. AC732
GGGGATGGCCGAGGTGGGGATGGCAGGGGTGGGGACGACGACCGACCCGGTCGGGGCAGCACTGGGGACGGCGGCCGACGGGACGGTCGGTGCCGTCCGCTGCGCGGTCACCGGGGTGCCGTACTCGTCCCAGGTCACCACCGTCTGATCCTGCGGGAAGGCGTTGTCCGGCAGCGCGGAGGGCAGCTGGGTCACCTCGGAGCCGTCGGCGCCGTAGGGCGAGAGGTTGGTGATCGGCCGCCCGTCCTGGTCGTAGAGCAGGACGCCGGTGAGCGGCTCGCCGTCCGGGCCGTACGGGACGATGTTGGTGATCGGGGTGCCGTCCTCGTGGGTCAGTGGGGTCGGGCCGCTGTCGTAGCTGACGCTGTCGGGGTAGAAGACGTCGCCCGAGCGGTCGCTCAGGCCGATCACCGCGATGAGCGCGCACACCGCCAGAGCGAGGTCGGCGAACGCGGCCCGGTGGCTCAGCGGTCCCGCGGCCGCCCGGGCCCGCAGACCCAGCCGCACCGACCAGACCACCGCGGCGACGGTGATGGCCCAGCCCACCACCCCCAGGCCCAGGGTGGGCAACGGGAGGCCCACGGAGCCGACGAACAGGTACTCGACCGCCGCGACGGCCGCCCACGCCCGCGCCACCCACCAGGCCGGTCGCAGCTCGGGGAGGAAGCCGCGCACCGCCAGGACGGCCGGGTGGTCGCCGTACTGCTCCCGGTACCGGCGCAGGTCACCCCGCCACCCCGAGTGCTCCTGCTCGGCCACCTCGGTGGCGACCTCGGGCAGTCCGGCGGCCCGGCGCAGCTCGTCGGCGTACTCCGCGGCCGGCCCGAGCCGGTCGCTCAGCGGCCCCGAGGTCTCGGCGGCCACCTCGACGAGGTGCTCCTCCAAGTCCTCCAGCAGCTCCTCCAGCCGGGCCGGGGGGACGTCGGCCAGGGCCTCCCGGACCTGCCGGGCGTAGGCGGCGACCTCGGGGTCGCCCGTCACCTGCTGCGTCGCTGCCGTGCTCATGCCGCCACCTCCGTCGGGCGCGCCAGGAGCGCGGCCATCGTGTCCGCGAAGCCCGACCACGTCTTGGTCGAGCTCTCCAGCTGGGCCCGCCCGGAGGGGTTGAGGCCGTAGTACTTGCGGTGCGGCCCCTCGACGGAGGGCACCACGTAGGAGGTCAGGTGCCCGGCGGCGTAGAGCCGGCGCAGGGTGCCGTAGACCGAGGCGTCGCCGACGTCGTCCAGTCCCCCGGCGCGCAGTCGGCGGACGACGTCGTAGCCGTACCCGTCCTCGCCGTCCAGGACGGCCAGGACCGCGAGGTCCAGCACCCCCTTGAGCAGTTGCGTGGTGTCCATCCGCCGACCTCCCGGTCCTCGTCGCGTGGACCGCACACTACTGCGCGATCCGCACTAGCGCGGACAGGGCGGCACCCGGCGCGCCGGGGCCACCTGGTCAGGCGGTGCGGAGGTCCGCCGCCGGGAACGGCGGGCGGTCGTCCAGCCGGACGGAGAGCCGGCCGGCCAGCCGCCAGGCCCGGGCCACGACGTCCCGGTCGGACTCGGTGACCAGGTTGCCCATCACCCGCAGCGCGACGGTCATCAGCGCCCGCGACCGCATGCCGACCGGCCCGGCCGCGGGCAGCAGTCGCGGCACGGTCAGCAGTCCGGCCAGCCGGCGGGCGATGGAGAACGCCTCGCCGTACTGGGCCCGCAGCGTCGCCGGCCACGCCAGCGACCAGTCGTCCTCGGCGAGCATGCCGGCCAGCGTCCGGCCGGTCTCCATCCCGTAGTCGATGCCCTCGCCGTTGAGCGGGTTCACGCACCCCGCCGCGTCCCCGACCAGCGCCCAGTTCCGCCCGGCCACCCCGGAGACGGCGCCGCCCATCGGCAGCAGTGCCGAGGCCTTGGCCCGCACCGGGCCGGTCAGCTCCCACTCCTCCCGGCGGGCCTGCGCGTAGAAGTCCAGCAGCGGCTTGAGCTGCACCCCCGCCGGCCGCTTGGCGGTGGCCAGCGTCCCGACGCCGATGTTGACCTCGCCGTCGGACAGCGGGAAGACCCAGCCGTAACCCGACAGCAGCTCGCCCTCGGTGCCGCGCAGCTCGAGGTGGCTGGAGATCCACTCGTCGTCGCTGCGGCCGCTGGTCACGTAGCCGCGGGCGGCCACGCCGTAGGCGGTCTCCCGGTGCCACTCCCGGCCCAGCACCCGGCCCAGCGGGGAGCGCACCCCGTCGGCGACGACCAGCTTCCGGCAGCGCACGGTGGTGGTGGAGCCGTCCTCGCGGGTGAAGTCCACGGCGGCGACCCGGTCGCCGTCCCGGGTGACGTCGACGGCGCGGGCACCCTCCAGCCCGGTGGCGCCGTCGTCCAGGGCGACCTGCCGGATCCGGGCGTCGAGCTCGGTGCGCGGCACCGCGCCGCCGTGGTCGGGCAGCGACCCGCCGGGCCAGGGCAGCAGCAGCTCCTGGCCGAAGCCCGCCGCCCGCAGCCCCCGGTTGCGGCCGTGCGACCGCACCCAGTCACCCAGTCCCAGGTGGTCGAGCTCGGCGATGGCGCGGGGGGTGAGGCCGTCCCCGCAGGTCTTGTCCCGGGGGAAGACGGCGGCGTCGGCGAGCACCACGTCGTGGCCGGCGCGGGCCGCCCAGGCAGCGGCCGCCGAGCCTGCGGGGCCCGCTCCCACGACCAGGACGTCGGTGCTCTCAGGGGTGCTCACCAGCCCAGTGTCCCTGGTGTGCAGACGGTCAGCCGAAGAGCGGGAGACGCTCCGCGGCGGGCCCCAGGGCAGCCCGGTCGCCCGCGGTCAGCGGAGCCCGGCCGGTGGCCCGCAGTGCGGCCATGACGTCGTCCCAGTCGGTGGGCAGCGGTCCCCCGTGCAGGCCCTCGAGCACCCGGCGGACCTCGGCCAGCGGGCCGGAGGCGGGCCCCTCCCGGTCCAGGCGGTGGACCGCGTCCAGGTGGTGCACGGCGGTCTCCACGGTGAGGCTGGAGAGCAGGTCGGCGACGGTGAGCACGTGCCCCTGGGTGCCCACCAGGTCCGTGGGGTCGACCCGGTCGGCCGCGACGAGCACGGCCCGGGTGGTGGCGGTGTAGGTGCCGACCAGGTCGGCGAAGCCCTCGGCCGCGCTGGCCACGACCCGGGTGCGCCAGACCCCGTCGTCCCCGGGTGCGGGCTGCCAGGCGCGCCAGTACCCGACGGCGTCGGTGTCCGGCGGCCCCGGCTCCGGGGTGGACAGGGCGACGAGGCCGCGCTGGGCGTCGTACACCAGGTGCTGGGTGAGGTCCAGCAGCGTCCAGCCGGTGCACCCGCTCGGGGTCCAGGCGTCGTGCTCGGGCAGCCCGGCGAGGAGCCCGGCGAGGTCGCCGTAGGCCCGGCGCAGCAGTGCCAGGGGGTCGGTCACGCCGACCACCCTGGCACCGCCGGCCCGGCTCAGCCCACCGAGGGACCGCGGCCGCGGACCTCCTCGACGCTCTCCATGGCGGTGCGCAGCTCGGTGAGCCAGTCCTCGACGTGCTCGCCGACCAGCTTCACCGACCAGGCCAGCGCCTCGGACCGCGACCGGGCGACCCCGGCGTCGACGAGGGTGTCGAGCACCTGGCGCTCGGGCTGGCGGAGCCGGGTCATCACCGGCACCGACAGCGTGGTGAACAGCTCCCGGGTGTCACCACAGGCGGCGCCCCAGGCGACGGCGCGGCCGTACCGGGCCTGGGCGGCGTCCGCGATCGCCATGCGCTGCTCGCGGGTCTGCTCGCGGAAGCGGGCGATCCGGCCGGCCGCGGCGGCTGCGGGGTCGCCCTCGCCGGCGTCGGGGGTCGGCACGGTGCCGACGACGGTGATCTCGTCGCGGTCGACCTGCAGCTCGACGGGTCCGGCGAACCAGTCGTCGGGCAGCCGGCCGGCCAGCCAGCCGGCGACCTCGGCGCGGTCCAGCGGCGGGGGCGCGTCTGCGCCCCGGCCGCGGCCGGGGCCACGGCCGCCGAAGGGCCCGCCTCGGCCGCCGGGGCCGCCGGGTCCGCGACGGAAGGGGTCAGGGGGGAAACGGTGGTGGGGGTGCACGGGGTCCTCCTCAGGTCCGACGTGCGTCACTGTAATCCCGTAATCACCACCCGGGGGACGAGGTCGCTCCGCCCACGGCGAACACGCGAGGGCGAGAGGTCAGGCGGCGGGGCGCTCCGGGTCCGGCGGTGCGTTCTCGCCCTCGTCGGGCTCCCGCTCCTTGCGCCGCAGCAGCAGGCTGGTCACCCCGAGCAGGAGCACCAGGACCCCGAGCACCGCGATCTCCACGATCCGGTCGGTGAAGCCGTCGGTGCCGACCTTGCTGGCCGCCTCGACCGACAGCACGACGATCTCCTTGATCGAGGCGAGGATGCCGACCAGCAGGAACGGCTCGGCGATCAGCTCGCGCTTCTCCACCGTCGTCCGGACGGCGAACAGCAGCTCGACGACGATGAAGACCAGCAGCAGGACGTCGAGCAGCTCCAGCACCGGGGCCTGCGAGAAGTCCCCCAGCAGGCCGTAGGTGGTCTTCCCGGCCAGCACCAGCAGGACCAGCGCGGTGACCACCAGGAACAGCGCGATCCCGGCGTACACGACGTTCTCGGCCAGCTCGAGGACCCGCGTGCCGAACCGCCCGAAGCCCGGGGGGTGGACGGGACGGTCGGCTGTGCGTTCCCTGTGCTCGGGGTGTGCCACGGCGTGATCATGGGCCACGCCGTGGCGGCCCGCTCAGCGGGTGGTGGCGGACCCCTCGTCGGGGTCGGCGCGCGGCGCCTCGATGGCCAGCGGCGCCTGGCGCAACGTGTCCAGCAGGTCCTCGCCCGGACGTCGCTGCTCGAACAGCTCCGAGGCGTCGTCGGGGACGACGACCGGGGCGTCCTGGGCGTCGAAGCTGCGCGGGAGCCGCTTGAGGTGCTTGCCCATGGAGCGGCCCAGCAGCAGGATCGCGACCAGCAGCAGCAGGACCAGCAGCAGGCCGAAGGGGCCGGACTTGCCGACGTCCTCGGGCAGCTGCTCCTGGGCGGCGGTGACCAGCAGACCGGCGGTGGTCATCGGACGCCCACCTCGCTGCGGATCCCGGCGAACAGGTCGTCCTCGGGGGTGGGGCTGTCGACCAGTGACCGGGCCAGCTCGTAGTCCTCGGTCGGCCAGACCTCGCGCTGCAGGTCCATCGGGGTGGAGAACCAGCGGCCGTCGGGGTCGATCTGGGTCGCGTGCGCGATGAGCGCCCGGTCCCGGACGTCGAAGTACTCCCCGCACGGCACGCGGGTGGTGACCCGGTGCGAGATGTCCTTCGCCGGGTCCCAGTTCGCCAGCATCTCGGCGTAGGGCGACTCCAGCCCGCGGGCCAGCAGGGCCTCGTGGATCGCCGTCGTCCGGGGCAGCGTGAAGCTCATCTGGTAGTAGAGCTTGCTGGGCTGCCAGGGCTCCCCCAGCTCGGGGTACCGGTCCGGGTCGCCGGCCGCCTCGAAGGCGTGCACCGAGATGTCGTGGGTCTTGATGTGGTCGGGGTGCGGGTAGCCGCCGCGCTCGTCGTACGTCGTCACGACCTGGGGCTTGAACCGGCGGATCAGCGCGACCAGCGGGGCCGCGGCCTCCTCGACCGGGACGAGGGCGAAGCAGCCCTCGGGCAGCGGGGGCAGCGGGTCGCCCTCGGGGAGGCCGGAGTCGACGAAGCCGAGCCACTCCTGGCGCACGCCCAGCACCTCGCGGGCGGCGGCCATCTCCTCCGCGCGGATCTGCGGGAGCCGCTCCCACACCTCGGGGCGGTCCATCCGGGGGTTGAGCACCGACCCCCGCTCACCGCCGGTGCAGGTGGCCACGAGGACGTCCACGCCCTCGGCGACGTACTTGGCCATGGTCGCGGCGCCCTTGCTCGACTCGTCGTCGGGGTGGGCGTGCACCGCGAGCAGTCGCAGCTGGTCCGGTTGGGTCACGGGTCCATCGTCCCACCAGCCGCGCGCGGACGGCGGCGACCCCGGCCACAGCGCCGCCCGGGGCCCTCCCCGGCGGGTCTGCGAGACGATGCGGTCCGGTGTTAGGTTGGACGATCACGCAGCCGCCTCCCGATCGGGGGGCGGCTCTTCGAGTCACAGGAGCCGTCACATCGTGTCGACCACTGACGAGCAGGACCAGGGCGTCTGGCTGACCCAGGAGGCCCACGACCGCCTCAAGGGCGAGCTGGACGCACTGGTGGCCGGCCGGCCGGCCATGTCCGCGGAGATCAACGCCCGCCGCGAGGAGGGCGACCTCAAGGAGAACGGCGGCTACCACGCCGCCAAGGACGAGCAGGGCAAGCAGGAGGGCCGGATCCGCCAGCTGACCGACCTGCTGCGCAAGGCCCGCGTCGGGGACGCCCCCAAGACGGCGACCAACGCCGCGCTGGGCACCGTCATCACCATCGCCTTCGACGGCGACGAGGACGACACCGAGAAGTTCCTGCTCGGGTCCCGGGAGATCGCCGGCACCACCGGCGTCTCGGTCTACTCCCCCGAGTCGGCGCTGGGCACCGCGATCATGGGCGCGGCCCCCGGCAGCACCGTCACGTACCAGGCACCCAACGGCAAGGACATCTCGGTGAAGGTCCTCGCGGTCGAGCCGTTCGTCCCCTGAGTCGCGTGACCGAGCACGACACCGCCCTCGACGGCGGACCGGTGTCCTCCGCCCCCCGGGGTCGCTCCCGGCGGGCGGAGAACACCGACTTCGTCTGCGGCCACTGCCAGGTGCTGGTCCCGGCCAACACCGACGGGCACTACCGCAACCACTGCCCGTTCTGCCTGTGGTCGCTGCACGTGGACGACAAGCCCGGCGACCGCGCGTCGGACTGCCGGCAGCTCATGCAGCCGGTCGGCCTGGTGGACAAGTCGGGCAAGGGCTGGCAGGTGGTGCACCTGTGCACGGCGTGCGGCCACCGCCAGCCCAACCGACTCGTCGTCGAGGGCACCGCACCCGACGACGTGGACCTCGTCGCCGGGCTGATGGCCGACCAGCAGCCCCCGCCCGCGACGAGAGGTCGCGGGCGGCGGCGCTGAGCCCCTGGTCGCGGGCGGTCAGGCGGGGGCGGCCAGGCCCCGGCGGCGCAGCAGCGGACCGGTGTCGGCGTCCCGGCCGACGACGTCGCGGAAGGCACCCAGCGGGTCCACCGCCCCGCCACGGGACAGCAGCTTCCCGCGGAAGGCGTCGCCGTTGGCCCGGGTGAGACCGCCGTTGGCCTTGAACCACTCCACGGTGTCCGCGTCGAGCACCTCGGACCAGATGTAGGAGTAGTAGCCGGCCGCGTAGCCCCCGGCGAAGACGTGCTGGAAGTACGTCGTCCGGTAGCGCGGCGGCACCAGGTCCGAGGCCACCCCGGCGGCCTCGAGGGCGGCGGTCTCGAAGGCGATGGGGTCCTCGACCACGGTGTCCGGGCCGATCCGGTGCCAGGCCTGGTCCAGCAGGGTGGCGGCCAGGTACTCCAGGGTGCCGTGGCCCTCGCCCCACAGCGCGGCCGCCTCGATGGCCGCGACGACGTCGGCGCCCAGCGGCTCCCCGGTCTCGGTGTGCTTGGCGTAGTGGGCCAGCACCTCGGGCCACAGCGCCCACATCTCGTTGACCTGGCTGGGGAACTCGACGAAGTCCCGGGGCACGCTGGTGCCGGAGAACCGCGGGTAGGTGACCGCGGAGGACAGCCCGTGCAGCGCGTGGCCGAACTCGTGGAAGAGCGTGGTCACCTCGTCCAGGGTCAGCAGCGTGGGCGCACCGCCCGCGGCCCGGGTGACGTTGAGGACGTTGAAGACCACCGGCCGGGTCTCCAGCAGCCGCGACTGGGAGACGAACGAGCTCATCCAGGCCCCACCGCGCTTGCCGTCCCGGGCGAACCAGTCGCCCAGGTACAGCCCCACCGGCTCACCGGCGGCGTCGGTGACCTCCCAGACGCGGACGTCGGGGTGGTAGCCGGCCAGGTCGCTGCGCGGGGTGAAGGTGTAGCCGTAGAGCAGCCGGGCGGCGTGGAAGACGCCGTCGACGAGCACCCGGTCGAGTTCGAACCAGGGGCGCAGGGCCGCACTGTCGACGGCGTAGCGCTGGGACCGGACCCGCTCGGAGTAGTACGCCCAGTCCCAGGCGGCCAGCTCGACGCCGTCGGCCGCGGCCAGCTCCGCGAGCACCTCGCCCTCGGCGCGGGCGTTGGCCACCGAGGGCGGCACCAGGGTGGCCAGCAGCTCGTCGACGGCCGCCGAGGTCTTCGCGGTCTGGTCGGCGGCCACCAGGTCGGCGTGGGTGGGGAAGCCCAGCAGCCGGGCCCGGACGGCGCGCAGGTGCGCGATCTCGGCGGCGACCGGGCCGTTGTCCTGCTCGCCGGAGGAGGCCCGGCCCACCGATGCCTCGTGCACCCGGCGGCGCAGGCCCCGGTCGTGCAGCTTGGCCAGCACCGGCTGGCCGCTGGGCAGCACCAGCGTGATCAGCCACCCCTCGGCGTGGCCGCGCTCGGTGGCCGCACCGGCGGCGGCCTCGACCTCGGCGTCGCTGAGGCCGGCGAGCTCGGCCCGGTCGGTGACCAGGACGGCGGCGGCCTCGGTGGCCACCACCAGGTTCTGCCCGAACGCGGTCGACAGCTCCGACAGCCGCAGGTTCAGCGCCCGCAGCTCGTCCCGGCCGGCCTCGTCGAGCTGGGCGCCGGCCAGCACGAAGTCCAGGTGGTACCGCTCGACCAGCCGCACCGACTCCTCGTCCAGGCCGTGCTCCCCGGCCTGCACGGCCGTGTGCACCTCGTCGATGCGGGCGAACAGCGCCGGGTCGAGCCGGAGCGCGTCGGCGTGCGCGGCGGCCAGCGGGGCGATCTCGCGTTCGATCTCACGCAGCCGCTCGGAGGAGTTCGACGACGCCAGGGCGTAGAAGAGCACCTGCGCCCGGTGCAGCAGCTCCCCCGAGCGCTCCAGGGCCACCACGGTGTCGGCGAAGGTCGCCGGACCCGGGGCCGCGGTGATCGCGTCGACCTCGACCCGCTGCTCGGCCATCCCGGACAGCAGCGCCTCCCGGCAGTGCTCGAGGGTGGTGTCGGCGAAGGGCGGCAGGCCGAAGGGCAGCGTCGAGGGCTCGGCCAGCGGGTTGTCCGCGGACAGCAGCGGCGGGGTGGACGCGGTGGAGGACGGGTCGGTGCTCATCACCGTCCATCCTCTCCCCGCGTCCGCCCCGGCCGCAGTGTCGGCGTCCGGCGTCGGCCGCCGGGCCGGCCTCAGCGCTTGGCGGTGCCCAGGTACGCCCGGACCGCCAGCGGCACGAAGACCGCGAGGATCACCGCCGCCCAGATCAGCGTGTAGAGCACCGGGTTCTGCAGCGACCAGGCGTCGGCCACCGGCACGCTGTCGGGCTGGTTGCCGAACAGGTTGCGCGCCGCCTGCACGACGGTGGAGACCGGGTTCCACTCGGCGAAGGTGCGCAGCACCGAGGGGAAGCTCTCCAGCGGCACGAAGGTGTTGGCCACGAACGTCAGCGGGAAGATCACGATGAAGCTGGCGTTGTTGACCACCTCGGGGGTGCGGACCAGCAGCCCGACCAGCGCCATCATCCAGCTCACCGCGAAGGCGAAGATCAGCAGGATGAGGAACCCGCCGATCGCCTCGGGCACCGAGCTGTTGATCCGCCAGCCGACGAGCAGCCCGGTCAGCGCCATGACCACGATGGAGATCGCGTTGAGACCCAGGTCGGCGACGGTGCGGCCGATCAGCACCGCCGAGCGGGACATCGGCAGCGAGCGGAACCGGTCGATGAGGCCCTTCTGCAGGTCCTCGGCGATGCTGGCACCGGTGGTCGTGGAGCCGAAGACGACCGTCTGGGCGAAGATGCCGGGCAGCAGGAACTCCGCGTAGGTGATGCCGTCGGGCAGGTTGATCGCGCCGCCGAAGACGTAGCGGAACAGCAGCACGAACATGATCGGCGACAGGGTCGCGAAGACGATCAGGTCGGGCACCCGCTTGACCTTGATCAGGTTGCGCCGGGTGATGACCAGGCTGTCGGAGACGGTGTTCGTCAACGCGCTCATCGGACGGTCTCCTCGGTGCGGGCGGGGGTCGACGCACCATCGCCGGAGGGCGCGGCGTCCTCGGCGGGACGGCCGGTGAGGGTGAGGAAGACGTCGTCGAGGTCGGGGCGTCGCAGCCCGACGTCGAGCAGGGTGACCCCGGCCTGCTCCAGCCGGCGCAGCGCCTCGGCCAGGGTGGCCGCTCCCCCGCTGACCGGGAGGGTCAGCCGGCGGGTCTGCTCGTCGCTGCGGGGCTCGTCCAGCGCGAGGGACCGCAGTTCCTCCGTGGCCCGGGCCAGCTCGGGGACCGACCCGACGGTGAGCTCGAGCCGCTCCCCGCCGACCTGGGCCTTGAGCTCGTCGGCGGTGCCCCGGGCGATGACCCGGCCCCGGTCGATGACCACCATCGCGTCGGCGAGCCGGTCGGCCTCCTCCAGGTACTGGGTGGTCAGCAGGATGGTCGTGCCGTCGCTGACCAGGTCGGCGATGAACTCCCACATGCCCAGCCGGCTGCGCGGGTCCAGCCCGGTGGTCGGCTCGTCGAGGAAGAGCACCCGCGGCCGGGCGATCAGCGAGGCGGCGATGTCCAGCCGTCGGCGCATCCCGCCGGAGTACGTCTTGGCCGGGCGGCGCGCGGCGTCGCTGAGGTCGAAGCGGTCCAGCAGGTCCACCGCCCGCGAGCGGGCCTCCTTCTTGCCCAGCCGGTAGAGCCGGCCGACCATCTCCAGGTTCTCCACCCCGGTCAGGTACTCGTCGACCGCGGCGTACTGGCCGGTGAGGCCGATGACGCCGCGGACCTGGTCGGCCTGCGTGGCCACGTCGAGCCCGGCGACCGTGGCCCGCCCGCCGTCGGCCTGCAGCAGGGTCGACAGGATCCGCACCACCGTGGTCTTCCCGGCGCCGTTGGGCCCCAGCAGGCCCAGCACGGTGCCCTCGGGCACCGCGAGGTCGACGCCGTCGAGCGCCGTGTTCCCCCCGAACCGCTTGACCAGGCCCTCGACGACCACCGCGTCCTGGCTGCCACCTCTGCTCATGGCGCGCACCGTAGGCGAGGGGTCCGACAGAACTGCTCCAGCACGACCGTCTCCTCCCGGACCGCCCGGGAGGGCGGCTCTCAGCTGGGGAGACCGTCCGCGACCGGGGAACTCATCGGCTCGCCCCCGGTGACCGGGTAGCCCGCCCGGTGGAGCACCGCCAGGACCTCCCGCGCGTGGTCGGGGCCCCGGGTCTCCAGGACCACCGCGATCTCCACCTCACCCAGGTCCAGCCGCGCCGTCGTCCGCTCGTGCTCGACGGAGAGCACGTTGGCCGACACCGACGCCAGCTCGCGCAGCAGCGCGGCCAACGACCCCGGCCGGTCGGGGACCCGGACCCGCAGCGACATGTAGCGGTCGGCCGCGGCCATGCCGTGCTGGACCACCTTGAGCATCAGCACCGGGTCGATGTTGCCGCCGGACACGACGGCCACGACGGGCGCCCGGAAGGCCGTGGGGTCGGCGAGCACCGCGGCCACCGCGGCGACCCCGGCGGGCTCCACGACCAGCTTGGCCCGCTCCAGGCAGAACAGCAGCGCCCGGGACAGCTGGTCCTCCGTGACCGTCACGACCGCGTCGACCAGGCCGGCGACGTGCGCGAGCGTCAGGTCGCCGGGGGCCGCCACCGCGATGCCGTCGGCCATCGTGGTCATCGCCGCCAGCGGCACCGGTCGACCCGCCGCCAGCGACGCCGGGAAGGCGGCGGCCGCCGCGGCCTGGACGGCGACCACCCGCACGTCGGGCCGGCGGGCCTTCACCGCGGCCGCGATGCCCGACACCAGCCCACCCCCACCGGTGCAGACGACGACGGTGGCGACGTCCGGGCACTGCTCGAGCACCTCGAGGCCGACCGTGCCCTGCCCCGCGATGACGTCGGGGTGGTCGAAGGGGTGGATGAGGACCGACCCGGTCTCCCGGGCGTGGGCGATCGCGGCCGCCAGCGGCTCGGTGAGCGAGTCGCCGAGCTGGTGCACGGTCGCGCCGTAGCCGCGGGTGGCGGCCAGCTTGGGCAGCGGCGCCGTCTCGGGCATGAAGACCGTCGCCTGGGCGCCCAGCTCGCGGGCCGCCAGGGCGACCCCCTGGGCGTGGTTGCCGGCGCTGGCAGCCACGACCCCGGTGGCCCGCTCGGCGTCGGTGAGCCGGGCGATCCGGGTGTACGCGCCACGGATCTTGAAGGAACCGGTGCGCTGCAGGTTCTCGCACTTGAGCCACACCGGTCCGCCGACGCGTTCGGCCAGCGCCCGGGAGTGCTCGAGCGGGGTGCGCCGGACGACGCCGGCCAGCAGCTGCGCCGCGGACTCCACGTCGGCGCCGGACACCAGGGGTACCGCGGGTTCGGTCACGCCCCGATCCTGACAGGGACCGCCGCCGGCGAGGCCTCCCGGATGTCACACCCCCGTCGTACCGTGGACGAGGTGGACGCCGCCTCGCACTCCCCAGCCGCACTGCACGACGCCCCTGCCCCCACCACTCTCGGGGAGCTCCGCGCCACCGGGGCCACCCCCGTCGGCGTCAAGGCCGAGATCCGCGCCAACCTGCTCGCCCGGCTCGCCGCCGGCGAGCCCTCCCTCCCCGGCATCGTCGGGTTCGAGGACACGGTCGTCCCCGAGGTCGAGCGCGCCCTGATCGCCGGCCACGACCTGGTCCTGCTCGGTGAGCGCGGGCAGGGCAAGACCCGCCTCATCCGCACCCTGGTCGGCCTGCTCGACGAGTGGACCCCGGTGCTGGTCGGCAGCGAGCTCAACGAGCACCCGCTGGCCCCGATCAGCGTGTGGGGCACCCGCCAGGTCGCCGAGCACGGCGACGCCACCCCGGTCGGCTGGCTGCACCGCAGCGACCGCTTCGGGGAGAAGCTGGCCACCCCGGACACCAGCGTCGGCGACCTGATCGGCGACGTCGACCCGATCAAGGTCGCCGAGGGCCGCACCCTGGGCGACCCGGAGACCGTGCACTACGGGCTCGTGCCGCGCACCAACCGCGGCGTGTTCAGCATCAACGAGCTCCCCGACCTGGCCGAGCGCATCCAGGTCGCGCTGCTCAACGTGCTGGAGGAGCGCGACATCCAGATCCGGGGCTACCGGGTCCGGCTGCCCCTGGACCTGCTGCTGGTCGCCAGCGCCAACCCCGAGGACTACACCAACCGCGGGCGGATCATCACCCCGCTCAAGGACCGCTTCGGCGCCGAGGTGCGCACCCACTACCCGATCGAGCTGGCCGACGAGATCCGGCTGCTGCACCAGGAGGCGCAGACCTCCTGGGGGCTGGCCGGCACCGGGCTGGACGCCCCGCTGGTGCCCGAGCACCTGGTGGAGATCATGGCCCGGTTCACCCGGCTCGTCCGGGAGTCCAGCCAGGTCGACCAGCGCTCGGGCGTCAGCGCCCGGTTCGCCATCGCAGGGCTGGAGACCATCGCGGCCTCCGCCGTCCGGCGGGCCGCCGTCGCCGGGGAGACCCGCCCGGTCGCCCGGGTCGTCGACCTGCCCTGCGTCGTCCCGGCCAGCCGCGGGAAGGTCGAGTTCGCCGACGCCAGCAGCGACCCGGAGGACGAGCGCGAGCTCGAGGTGCTCGAGCACCTGCTCCGGCAGGCCACCGCGCAGACCTTCCGGGCCCGCTGCGGCGGGCTGGACCTCACCGGTCTGCAGGAGCACTTCACCGGCGGAGAGGTCGTCGAGTCCGGCGACCTGGTGTCCGCACCGGAGCTGATGGGCCAGGTGGGCACCGTCCCGAACCTGGCCCAGCTGCTGGGCCGCCTCGGCGTCCCCGAGGGCGAGGAGTCCGCCGAGCAGGCCGCGGCCGCCGTCGAGTTCGCCCTCGAGGGCCTGTGGCTGACCCGCCGGCTGGCCAAGGACACCGACGGCAACCGCACGGTCTACGGGTCCTGAGATGACCGGCGGACGAGCACGCGGGCCGCGCGGGTACCGGTACGGCCGCTGGCGCGGCGGGCCGGACCCGCTGGCGCCGCCCTACGACCTGGGCAGCGCCGTGGACGAGATCGGCGACCAGGTGCTGGCCGGCAGCAGCGTCCGCGAGGCGATGCGGGACCTGCTGCGCCGGGGGCTGGACGGCCGCCGGGGACTGGACGACCTGCGCCGGTCCGTGCGCGACCGGTTGAGGCAGGCCAGGCAGGCCGGCCGGATGGACGGGACGCTGGAGGAGGTCCGCGAGCTGCTGGACCGCGCCCTGGAGGCCGAGCGGCGGGAGCTGTTCCCCGACCCGGACGACGCCGCCCGGCTGGCCGAGGCCGAGCTGGACGCGCTGCCCGAGGACACCGCCGGCGCCGTCCGGGCCCTCAAGGACAAGCAGTGGCGCTCGCCGGAGGCCGGCGAGGCCTACCGGCAGATCCAGGAGCTGCTGCAGAAGGAGGTGCTGGACAGCCAGTTCCAGCACATGAAGTCCGCCCTGCAGCAGATGAACGCCGCGGGCGAGGACGGCACCGCCGCCGTCAAGGACATGGTCGCGGACCTGTCGACGCTCCTGGACGCGCACAACCGCGGCGAGGACACCGACCAGCAGTTCGCGGACTTCATGGGGAAGCACGGGCAGTTCTTCCCCGACGACCCGCAGACCGTCGACGAGCTGGTCGACTCCCTGGCCCGCCGGGCGGCCGCGCAGGAGCGGATGATGGCCGGGCTCTCGCCCGAGCAGCGCGCCGAGCTGGGCGACCTGATGGGCCAGGCCATGCAGGACATGGGCCTGGCCAGCGAGATGGCCCACCTGAACGACGCGCTGCGCCAGGCCCGGCCGGACCTCCCGTGGGGCCAGCGCGGGCAGGTCCCCGACGGCGAGCAGGGTCTGGGGATGGGCGACGCGACCACCGCGGTGGCCGAGCTGGCCGACCTCGAGGCACTGAGCAACCAGCTCTCCCAGGGCTACAGCGGCGCCAGCCTGGCCGACGTCGACGAGGAGCTGCTGGAGCAAGCGCTGGGCCGGCCCGCCGTCGACGACCTGGCCGCACTGCGCCAGATGGAGCGCGAGCTGGAGCGGCAGGGCCACCTGACCCGCACCGAGGGGAAGCTGGAGCTCTCCCCCAAGGCGGTCCGCCGGCTGGGCGCCACGGCGCTGCGCCGGGTGTTCGCCCAGCTGGACGCCTCCGGCCGGGGCGACCACGACGTGGCTGACGCCGGGGCCAACGGCGAGCTGACCGGCGCCTCCCGGGAGTGGCGGTTCGGCGACGAGCAGCCCCTCGACGTGGTCAAGACCGTCCGCAACGCCGTGCTGCGGACCGCCGGCACGCCCCGGCCCGAGGACCAGCGGGCGGTGCGGATCGGTGTCGAGGACTTCGAGGTGGTCGAGACGGAGCGCCGCACCGGGGCCGCGGTCGCGCTGCTGGTCGACCTGTCCTACTCGATGGCGCTGCGCGGCACGTGGGGCGCGGCGAAGTCCACCGCGATGGCCCTGCACTCCCTGGTGACCACCCGCTTCCCGCAGGACGCCATCGAGATCATCGGGTTCTCCTCGACCGCGCAGGTGCTCCGTCCCGAGACCCTGGCCGAGCTGAGCGTGGACACCCTGCAGGGCACCAACCTGCAGCACGGGCTGATGCTGGCCCGGCGGTTCCTGGCCCGGCACCACGACGCCGAGCCGGTGGTCCTGGTGGTCACCGACGGCGAACCGACCGCGCACCTGGAGGCCGACGGGACGCCGTTCTTCTGCTGGCCGCCGATGCCGCAGACGATCGCCAAGACCGTCGCCGAGGTGGAGCGGGTGGCCCGGTCGGGGGCGACCATGAACGTCTTCGCACTGGACCCCGAGCCGGCCCTGGTGCACTTCGTGCACGACATCACCGCCCGCGCGGGCGGGCGGGTCTTCATGCCCGACAGCGACCGGCTCGGGGAGTACGTGGTGTCGGACTACCTGCAGGCACGGCGGGGCCGCCGGGCCCGCTGAGCGAGGATGGAGCGATGACCCCGTCCGGCACCGTGACCGTCGAGCAGGTCGACGCGGAGACGACCCTCCCGCTGCGGTCCTCGGTCCTGCGGCCCGGTCGCCCGGCGGCGATCCCGGGCGACGAGGACCCCGCGACCCTGCACCTGGCCGCCCGGCTCCCGGGCGGCCGGGTCGTCGGGGTGGTGCGGTTCCACCCCGCGGCGTGCACCTGGCGTGCGGCCGAGCAGCCGTGGCAGCTGCGCGGGATGGCCACCGACCCCGAGGTCCGCGGCGCGGGGGCCGGTCGGGCCCTGGTGGCCGAGGGGCTGGCCCGGCTGGCTGCCGACGGTGCCGACCTGGTGTGGTGCGACGCCCGGGAGGCTGCCGTCGGCTTCTACGAGCGGATGGGCTTCACCGTCGTCACCGACACCTACGACGTGCCCGCGGTCGGCCCGCACCGCGGGATGGTCGTGGAGCTGCCGATCAGGTGAGCGGGTGGTCCCCGCTGGAGCTGATCCCGGGGATCTCCCCGGCCCGGAAGGCGTCCACGAAGAGCCGGTGGTCGGCCCGGGCGCGCGCAGCGTAGGCGTGCGCGAAGCCGGTGAGGTCGGCGATGAGCTCCTCGCGCCGGTCCCCCACCATCGCCAGCACCGCGTCCTCGACCTGCACGTCGACCGCCTCGTGCTCGGCGTCGGCGTCCCCGATGCAGTGGATCTTGGCGGTGGCCCGGCCCAGCTGCTCGACGACGGTGACGATCTCCTCGGGCTCGGTGAGGTCCTCCCAGTCCAGGTCCTCCTCGTAGGGCGAGAGCTCCGACACCAGGAACCCGACACCGCGGACGACCGTGTGCCCGAGGAACGGCGAGGCGTGGGACTGCATGGCGCGCTGGGCGGAGACCGTCCGCTCGCCCTCGTGCTGGAACAGCGCGCGGACCCCCGGGTCGGTGACGACCCGGCTCGGCGCGGCCCGGGCGGCCTGCTTGAGCGACAGCACGACGTCGTTCTCCAACGCCTGGTCGTAGCCCTCCAGCAGCACCGTGTACGCCGGCAACCCGGCGCTGCCGATGCCGAACCCACCGGTGCCGACGACGTCCTTGACGTCGTAGGCGACCTCCCGGCGGCGGGCGCCCTGCGGGATCGACTCCCGGTAGGCCACGACGGCAGCCAGCACCTCCTCCCGCTCGGCGTCGGCCAGCCGGCGGTGGCGTGGGGTGTCGGCGAACCGGCGCTGGTGGTCCTCCACGACCGTCAGCCGGTCCAGCAGGGAGACCCGGGTCTGCTCCGCCGTGGCCAGCACCAGCTCGCGGACCGCGCCGGAGGTGGTGTGCCGGTCCAGGGCGAACTCCCGGTCGGCGTCCGTGCGGGAGAACGCGGCCACCTGGTCCAGGTAGGCCTCCAGGTAGACCCGCAGCACCGCGCCGATGACGTCGTCGGACAGCGCCTTGCGCCAGGCCAGCAGCGCGAAGCTGGCGCAGAACCGGCGCAGGTCCCAGGACAGGTGCCCCAGGTAGGACTCGTCGAAGTCGTTGACGTCGAAGACGATCCGGCCGGACCCGTCCATGTAGGTGCCGAAGTTCGCGGCGTGCAGGTCGCCGTGGATCCACGTCCGCGACGTCTGCTCGTCACACCAGCGGTCCTCCAGCGTCGCCACGTCGGCGTAGAACAGGCAGGCCGACCCGCGGTAGAACGCGAACGGGTCGGCGGCCATCTTGCGGAACTTGGTCCGGAAGGCGTCCGCGTCGGCGGCCATCAGGTCGGCGAAGGCCTCCACCAGGACGTCGACGATCTGGCCGCGGCGGGCGCTCTCGTCGGGGGCGGGGACGAGGGTCGGGTGGTCGGGCACGGGCCCACCGTAGGTGGGGATAGCCTCGGCGGGGAGATCACGACGGACACGCACGACGGACGAGGGACGGGGGCAGCGGTGACGCGGGCCAGCAGGGCGCGACGGCTCGCGACGGGTGCCGTCTACGGCGGCGGCGGGGTCGGACTGGCCGGCGCGGCGCTGGTGACGGTGCTCCGCGAGGAGGCCCGGCTCGCGCGACGACGCGTCGAGGCCAACACCGCCAAGGCCGACCCGCCCACCGGCGAGGGCGTCTACGGCTCGCACCGGGGGACGCCGCTGGTGCTCGCGGTGCTCGGGGACTCCAGCGCCGTTGGTCTGGGCGTGGAGACCGCCGGGGAGACCCCGGGGGTGCTGGTGGCGGCCGCGCTGGCCGAGCTCGCCGAGCGTCCGGTCCGGCTGGTCAAGGCCGCCCGGTCCGGGGCCCGCTCGACCGACCTGCCCGCGCAGGTGCAGAAGGTGCTCGTCGAGTCCCCCGACGTGGCGATGATGATGATCGGCGCCAACGACGTCACCAGCCGCACCAAGCCCGCCGTCGCCGTCCGCAACCTGGCCGAGGCCGTGCGCACCCTGGAGGCCGCCGGCACCCGGGTCGTCGTCGGCACCTGCCCGGACCTGGGCACGATCCGGCCCATCGCGCAGCCGCTGCGCACCCTGGCCCGCCGGTGGAGCCGCCAGCTGGCGGCCGCGCAGACCATCGCCGTCGTCGCCGAGGGCGGGCGCACCGTGTCGCTGGGCTCCGTGCTCGGCCCGGCGTTCGCCACCGACCGGACCATGTTCTCCAGCGACGAGTTCCACCCCTCCGCCGCCGGCTACGCCGCGGCGGCCGCCTCCCTGCTGCCCTCGATCGCCGACTGCCTGGGTGTCTGGCCCGCCGCCGCCGACCGGGGCCTGCGCTCGCTGCGCCGGGACACCGTCCGCCCGGTCGCCCAGGCCGCCGCCCGGGCCGCGGGACGCACCGGCACCGAGGTGCAGGCCACCGAGGTGCACGGCGAGGAGGCCGGTCCGCGCGGTCCCTGGGCGCGGCTGCGGCGGCGGCGTCCCCCGGACATCGCCAGCCCGGCCGAGACGACGCCGGACCCGGTCCCCGCCACCTGAGCGCGGGCGTTGGTTACCGGGGGGTAGCTTCGGGTCCGACCCGACGCCACCACGCGGGTGGCGCCTCACCGTGGAGGTCTCCGTGCCCGAAGCCGTCATCGTCGCCGCTGCCCGATCCCCGATCGGACGGGCCTTCAAGGGCTCGCTGAAGGACCTGCGTCCCGACGACCTGGCCGCCACCATCGTCCGCGCCGCACTGGACCAGGTGCCCGAGCTGGACCCGACCGACATCTCCGACCTGATGCTGGGCTGTGGCCTGCCCGGCGGCGAGCAGGGCTTCAACATGGGCCGCGTCGTGTCGGTGCTGCTGGGCATGGACCACCTGCCCGGCACCACCATCACCCGCTACTGCTCCTCCTCGCTGCAGACCACCCGGATGGCCATGCACGCCATCAAGGCCGGCGAGGGCGACGTGTTCATCTCCGCCGGGGTCGAGATGGTGTCCCGGTTCGCCAAGGGCAACTCCGACGGGCTGCCGGACACCGAGAACCCGCTCTTCGCCGACCGCAAGGGCCAGGTCGCCGCCGTCGCCGAGAGCGGTGCCGACTCCTGGGTCGACCCGCGCAGCGAGGGCCAGGTGCCCGACGTGTACATCGCGATGGGCCAGACGGCGGAGAACCTGGCGCTGCTGAACGACGTCTCGCGCGCCGAGATGGACGAGTTCGCCGTCCGGTCGCAGAACCTGGCGGAGAAGGCCATCGCCGACGGCTTCTGGGCCCGGGAGATCACCCCGGTGACCACCCCGGACGGCACCGTCGTCTCCACCGACGACGGCCCGCGCGCAGGCACCACCCTGGAGGGCATCTCCGGCCTCAAGCCGGTCTTCCGCCCCGACGGCCGGGTCACCGCCGGCAACGCCTGCCCGCTCAACGACGGGGCGGCCGCGCTGGTCGTCATGAGCGACACCAAGGCCGCACAGCTGGGGCTCACCCCGCTGGCCCGCATCGTGTCCACCGGGGTCACCGGCCTGTCGCCGGAGATCATGGGCTACGGCCCGGTGGAGGCCTCCAGGCAGGCCCTGGCCCGCGCCGGGATGACCATCGCCGACATGGACCTGGTGGAGATCAACGAGGCGTTCGCCGCGCAGGTGATCCCGTCCTACCGCGACCTGGGCATCGACATCGACAAGCTCAACGTGCACGGCGGCGCCATCGCCGTGGGCCACCCCTTCGGCATGACCGGCGCCCGGATCACCGGCACGCTGCTCAACGGCCTGCGCTCCACCGACGGCACGTTCGGTCTGGAGACCATGTGCGTCGGCGGCGGCATGGGCATGGCGATGGTGCTCGAGCGCCTGAGCTGACGTCCCCCGGAACGGCCAGAGGCCCGGCCCCCTCGCGGGGGCCGGGCCTCTGTCGGTGCTCGTGTCAGCTCACTCGCGGAAGTAGCTGAGCAGACGCAGGATCTCCAGGTACAGCCAGATGACCGTGACCAGCAGGCCGAAGGCGATGTACCAGGCGAACTTCGGGGCCACGCCCCGACGGATGGCCTCGTCGGCCATGTCGAAGTCCAGCAGCAGCGAGAACGCCGCGACGCCGATGACGACGAGGCTGAAGACGATGGCGATCGGGCCACCGTCGCGCAGGCCCAGGTCGGCGCCGAACAGGCCGCCGACGAGGTTGACCAGCATCAGGGCCAGCACACCGAACATGGCGCCGACGATCCAGCGGGTCAGCTTGGGGGTGACCCGGATGGCGCCGGTCTTGTAGACCACCAGCATCCCGGCGAAGACACCGAAGGTGCCGATGACCGCCTGGAAGACGAGGTTGCCGTCGAAGGCGTTGGCGTAGACCTCGCTGATCGCGCCGACGACGACACCCTGCATGGCCGCGTAGGCCAGGGTCGCCGCCGGGTTGGCGATCTGCTTGAAGGAGATGAACAGACCCAGGCCCAGACCCACCAGCAGGGCCGGGATCAGCAGCCCCAGGGCCGCGGACTGCGGCAGCAGCGCCCACGTGGCGGCGGCGGTCAGCACCGTCACCAGGAAGGTCACGCCGGTCTTGGTGACGACGTCGTCCATCGTCATGTACTGGGCGCCCGTGGCCGCGTACGGCGAGGGCTGGGCGTACGGGTTCTGCTGGGCGGGTGCGCCGTACTGCTGCTGCGGCGCCTGGCCCCACGCGGAGGCCTGGCCTGCCTGCGCCGCGCCGGGGAAGCCCCGACTGAACGCCGGGTTGCTGCTGGGCATCGTCATCTCCCTGAGGTGACTCGGGTCGGGTGCGTGGGCTGCAGGTCGTGCACCCCACTCGATCATCACAACGCCCGACCCCCCGGATGGGTTCCTGGGAGCGCGCTGGACACGGCGAGGACCGCCGGACGGGTGTCCGGCGGCCCTCGTCACGGGTGCCGCGTGGGCGGCGGTCGGTCAGCCGTTGCCCTGCCCCGGGCCGGTCCCGGCGTCGGCGATGGTCAGGACGGCGTAGGCGACGGCGTCGGAGTTCTGGTCCAACGCCAGCTGGCTGACGTTGTCCAGGTCGTCGCAGGCCTGGTGGTAGCAGGCGTCGTAGGCGACACCGGCCGTACCGCCGTAACGGGCGGCCTGCTCCGGGGTCTTGACGTCCTCGGCCCCGGAGAAGAGCCCACCGGAGGGGATGCCGGCGTCGGCGAAGGCCTGGTAGTCGCTGCGGCCGTCGAACTCGGTGTCCTCGTAGGCGATCCCGCGGGAGTCGTAGAAGGCCTCGAAGGTGGCCTCGATGGCACCGGACTCCGCGCTCACGTAGCCCTCGGGCGCCGGGAACGTGGAGGCGTCGCTGTCGTAGACGAAGTTCGCGTGGTTCGGGGAGCCCAGCATGTCGAAGTTCAGGTAGCTGCCGATCCGGGCCAGCTCGGCGTCGGTGAGGCTGTCGACGTAGGCCTGCGAGCCCAGCAGGCCGAACTCCTCGGCGCCCCAGAACGCGAAGCGCACCGGGTGCTCCAGCTGGGTGCGCGCCAGGTTCTGCGCGACCTCCAGGATCGTGGCGGACCCGCTGCCGTTGTCGTTGATCCCCGGTCCCTCGGGCACCGAGTCCAGGTGCCCGCCGACCACGACGACGCCGTCGTCCACCCGGCCCGGCAGCTCGGCGGTGAGGTTCTCCGTCGTCCGGACCTCGCTGACCGCGTCCACGGTGAGCGCGAGGGTGTCCCCGGCCAGGGTGGAGCCCAGGGCGGAGGTGGTGCCGACGACCGGGATGCCCACGCCGGGCGCGCCCAGCGTCGGGCTGATCAGACCGCCGTCGTCGGAGGTGCCGCGGTTGACGATGACCACACCCGCGGCGCCCGCGGCCTCGGCGTTGGCCGACTTGACCGCGAAGTCGCAGCTGCCCCGCTGGACCAGGGCGATGCTGCCCGCGGTGAACCCGGCGAAGTCGGCGGCCTCGCAGCCGCTGGTGCTGGTGGCGGTGGGGGTGAAGTCGGTGTCCACCGCCTGGGCCACCGCGGTCACGTCGCCGGACCCGGAGAACGTGGCGACGGCGAAGTCGGTGCCCTCGGCGTACGTGGCCGCCTCCGGCGCCACCTGGGCGAAGCCGGCCGCCGAGGTCTGCTCGAAGAACGGGAACTCGAAGGACTGCCGGACCACGTCGTAGCCGGCGGCGGTCAGGGTCGCGTCGACGTGGTCGGCCGAGGCGGCGTACCCGGTCGAACCGGACGCGCGGTTGCCCCCGTTGGCGTCGGCGGCTGCCTGGAAGGCCGCCAGGTGCTCGGTGACGCCGGCCGCTGTCACGCAGGTGAGCAGCTTGTCGATGCTGGCGTTGACCCGGTTCTCGCAACCCCGCGTGGACGGGCCGGCTGCGGCCGGGGTGGCCACCAGGACCACGCCGGAGACGGCCAGGGCGCCCGCCGCAGCGGCCGACACCACCCGTCGACGCCCGGTGGGGCGTGTCGTTCCTGCCGTGCTGGTCATCGGTCGTCCCTCCGCCCGGACCCACGTCGCTGTGGGTCTGCTGTGACGACCGTGTCCGGGCGCCGCCGGAAGAACAAGACTTGACTTGCCTGGACGAGACGGTTACCGACGCTCAGCAACCGTCCCGCCGACGACGTGCCCCCGGTGGGGTTCGAACCCACACTGGGACCCTTTTAAGGGGCCTGCCTCTGCCGGTTGGGCTACGGGGGCGGTGCTGTCCGGCTCATCCTCCCGCGACCTGCACCGCCCGGTTCAGGACGGCGTCCAGCATCGGCTCGGTCAGCCGTCCGGTGAAGGTGTTCTGCTGGCTCACGTGGTAGCTGCCCAGCAGGGTCAGCGGTCCCCTCGGGCCGGTCAGCTCGACCTCCACCCCGTGCCCGAAGGCCGGGCGGGGCCGGGGCAGGGTGACCCCGGCGGCGGCCAGCACCGGCCACAGCGCCGTCCACCCGAACCCGCCGAGCACCACGACGGCCCGCAGCCGGGGCAGCAGCGCCAGCTCCCGGGCCATCCACGGCGCGCACGTGTCCCGCTCGGCCGGGGTGGGCGCGTTGGCGGGCGGGGCGCACCGCACCGCGGCCAGCACCCGGACGTCGGTCAACGCCAGCCCGTCGTCCCGGTGGACGGACGTGGGCTGGTTGGCCAGCCCGGCCCGCCAGAGCGCGGCGAAGATCCAGTCCCCGGACCGGTCCCCGGTGAAGACCCGCCCCGTCCGGTTGCCGCCGTGCGCTGCCGGCGCCAGGCCGACGACGGCGATCCGGGCGTCCGCCGGCCCGAGCCCGGGGACCGGGCGGCCCCAGTAGTCCTCGTCCCGGAAGGAGGCCCGCTTGACCACCGCGACCTCCTCCCGCCAGGACACCAGCCGCGGGCAGGCACGGCAGCCGGAGACCCGCTCGTCCACGGTCGCCAGGTCCAGCGCGGTCCGGGCGCCTCGCGCGACGCCGGCCGGGGTGCGGGTGACGGGGAAGCCGTCGTCGTCACGTGCCACCCACCCAGCAGAGCACAGCCGTGCGCGGCATGATCGTCCGGTGGCGAAGACCCAGAACAAGACCCAGAAGGTCAAGACCCCCGCGCTGTACAAGCTGCTCGGCCCGGCGCTGGCCATCCCGACCGGCATCGTGGTGAAGAAGGTGGCCGACGCCGCCTGGCTGAAGGTGCGCGGCACCCCGCCGCCGAAGAACCCCGACGTCCCCGGCGTCGGCTGGGGCGACGCGCTGGCCTGGGCCGCGGTCTCCGGTGTGCTGGTGGCCTTCGGCCGGCTGTTCGCCGCCCGCGGCGCGGCCAAGGCCTACACCAAGCTCACCGGCAAGTTCCCGCCCGGCGCGAACGCCGACAGCGCAGCCTGACCGGCGCACACCCCCGCCCCACCGGGCGGGGGTGTCAGCCGCGGGCCAGGGTGAGCGCGATGCCGTCGAGGATGTCGTGCTCGCTGACGACGACCTCGTCCAGGGCGAGCGCGTCCATGACGACCCGCAGCACCAGCGCGCCCGCGCCGATGACGTCGACCCGGCCGGGGTGCATCACCGGCAGGGCCGCACGGCGGGCGCGGGTGGCGGTCAGCAGGCCGGCGGTCACCGAGCGGACCGCGGAGACCGACACCCGGGCGCCGTGGAGGGCCGCCGGGTCGTAGCCGGGCAGGCCCAGCGCCAACGCGGCCACGGTGGTCACCGAGCCGGCCAGGCCGACCAGCGTGCGGGCCTCGCCCACGGGCACGTCCGCGACGACCAGTGCCAGCGCCGCCCGGACGTCGGACTCGGCGCGCTGGATCTCCTCCGACGTCGGCGGGTCGGAGTGCAGGTGCCGCTCGGTGAGCCGCACGCAGCCGATGTCCACCGACCGGGCCGCGCGCACCCCGTCGACGTCGCCCAGGACGAACTCGGTCGAGCCACCGCCGATGTCCACCACCAGGTACGGCGCGGCCGGCGGCGGGCCACCGTGCGCCGCCGCCGCTGCGGCCAGCGACCCGGTGGCGCCCCGGAAGGACAGCCGCGCCTCCTCCAGCCCGGGGACGACGTCGGGCAGCTGGCCCAGCGTGGCCTGGACCATGTCCTCGAAGTCGGCCCGGTTCGCGGCGTCCCGGCTGGCGCTGGTGGCCACCATCCGGACGCGCTCGGCGCCCAGCTGGCGGGCCGCGGCGGCGTACTCGGCCAGCACCAGGCGGGTTCGCTCGACCGCCTGCGGCGCCAGCCGGCCGGTGGCGTCGACGCCCTCGCCGAGCCGGACGACCTCCATCCGGCGGAGCACCTCGACGTGCGCGCCCTCGGCCGGCACGTCGGCGACCAGCAGCCGGATCGAGTTGGTGCCGCAGTCGATCGCGGCGACCCGGGTCACAGGCCGGCCGCCGCGTCGTCGGGCTCCTGCGGGGACGGTGCCGCGCACGGGCCGGCCGTCCACCACTCCCCCATGCCGGCCAGCGCGCGGTCGCCGATCGGGTTGACGCCCGGTCCGGCGGCCAGCGAGTGCGCGGCCAGGGCGTGCAGGCACTTGACCCGCTCGGGCATGCCCCCGGCACTGGACCGGGTGGGCAGCACGTCGACGGCGTCCCGGGTGGCCAGGAACGCCTCGTGGGCCGCGGTGTAACCGGCCGCGAGCTCGGGGTCGGTGGCCAGGTCGGCCTGCCACTGCTTCATCGCGCCCTCGGACTCCAGCCGGCTGGCGGCAGCCGAGGCCCGCGGGCAGGTCAGGTAGTACAGCGTCGGGAACGGCGTGCCGTCCTCCAGCCGCGGGGCGGTCTGCACGACGTCGGGCTGACCGCACGGGCAGCGGTGCGCGACGGCGACCAGCGCCCGCGGGGGGCGGCCGAGCTGCCGGGCGACGATCTCGCGGTCCTCGGGGCTGACGGGGGTGCTCACCGGAGGAGTCTCCCCCATGCCGCGCAGGGGCTAGGGAGTGCCGTCGGCCGTCGTGACGGACTCCATGAGCCCGGTGTACCAGGGCAGCTGCTCCTCCGGCACCGCCGCGTCGGGCGTCTGCGCGGGCTGCTCGCCCTCGACGACCTCGCCGTCGGCGATGACGACGAGCCGGTCGCCGGGCAGCACGTAGTTGAGCCGTTCGCGGGCCTGCTGGGCGATGTAGGCGGGATCGGACTGGCGCTCCAGCTCGGCCCGCAGCTGCTCCTCGCGCAGGGACAGCGCCTGGCTCTCCGCGGCGAGCTCGGCGAGCTCCTGGCGACCGGCCACGTAGGAGCGGACCGGGCCGGCCAGGGTGAGCAGGAGCAGCAGGACCAGCGCGCCCAGCAGGACCGCGCGGCCGGTGAACAGCGGGGTGCGCCGGGCGCTGGTCGCCGTCCGGGCGGGACGACGGGTGCGCCGGCGCCCCTGCCGCAGGTCGGCGCTCCCCCGGGCCCCCGGCCGCTCCGGACGCGAGGCGGTCCGGCGGCGGGGGCCGCCGGACGTGCTGCGCCGGGTGCGGGCGGTGGCCACGGGGGTGCGCTCTCCTGGTCTCTCGGTGTCGCTGCCGTCAGGCGGTGTGCCGCGGGAAGGCGGCGGCACCGGCGTAGCGGGCGGCGTCGTCGAGCTCCTCCTCGATGCGGAGCAGCTGGTTGTACTTGGCGACGCGCTCGGACCGGGCCGGGGCACCGGTCTTGATCTGCCCGCAGTCGGTGGCGACGGCGAGGTCGGCGATCGTGGTGTCCTCGGTCTCCCCGGAGCGGTGGCTCATCATCGAGCGGTAGCCCGAGCGGTGCGCCAGGTTGACCGCGTCCAGGGTCTCGGTGAGCGTGCCGATCTGGTTGACCTTGACCAGCAGCGCGTTGGCCGCGCCACGGGCGATGCCGTCGGCCAGCCGGACCGGGTTGGTGACGAACAGGTCGTCGCCGACGATCTGCACGCGGTCGCCGATGGCTGCGGTCAGGTCGATCCAGCCCTGCCAGTCCTCCTCGGACAGCGGGTCCTCGATGGAGACGATCGGGTAGGCGTCGAGCAGCCCGGCGTAGTACTCGGTGAGGTCACCGGCGCTGAGGGTCTTGCCCTCGAAGGCGTAGCCGTCCTCGGAGTGGAACTCGGTCGCCGCGACGTCCAGGGCGAAGCCGATGTCGGTGCCGGGGGTGTAGCCGGCCTTCTCCACGGCCTCGGTGATGAGGTCCAGGGCGTCCCGGTTGCTGGGCAGCGACGGGGCGAAGCCGCCCTCGTCACCCAGGCCGGTGGACAGCCCGCGGGCCTTCAGCACCGACTTCAGCGCGTGGTAGACCTCGGTGCCCATCGCGAGCGCCTCGACGAAGGTCGGGGCCCCGATCGGGGCGATCATGAACTCCTGGACGTCGACGTTGCTGTCGGCGTGCGCACCGCCGTTGAGGATGTTCATCATCGGGACGGGCAGGACGTGCGCGGAGGGTCCGCCGATGTAGCGGAAGAGCGGGAGCCCGGAGGACTCGGCCGCGGCCTTCGCCACGGCCAGGGAGACGCCGAGGATCGCGTTCGCGCCCAGGCGGGACTTGTCGGGGGTGCCGTCGAGGTCGATGAGCGCCTGGTCGACGAGGCGCTGCTCGCTGGCCTCGAAGCCCACGAGCTCGGGGCCGATGACGTCCAGGACGCCGTCGACGGCCTTGGTCACGCCCTTGCCGCCGTACCGCTCGCCGCCGTCACGCAACTCCACCGCCTCGAAGGCGCCGGTGGAGGCACCGCTGGGCACGGCGGCCCGGGTGATGGTGCCGTCGTCGAGGGCGACCTCGACCTCCACGGTCGGGTTTCCGCGCGAGTCGAGGATCTCCCGCGCGCCTACTGCATCGATGCTGGCCACGGGGGCAGCCTAGCGACCCCGGGCGGCGTCCCGGACCCCCGCGCCGCGGGTGCGGGAGCATGGGCCCCGATGACCAGCGCAGCGCCGTCCCGCCCGCACGCCCGCGCCGTCCGCCAGCTGCTGCTGGGACTGGTGCCGGTGCTCGTCGTCGGGCTCGTGCTGCTGGTCGTGCTGGCGGTCCGGCTGCCGGGCACCCAGGCCCCGCTGGCCGCGGCGGACGCCACCGCGTCGGCGACCGTGGTGCGCGACGGGCTGGACCCGGCGGGGCGCGGCGTGCGGGTGTCCTTCACCGACGCGGCCGGGGAGGAGCGGGCCGGGGTGCTGGTGCTCCGCACCGCCGTCGACGTGGCCCCCGACGCCGCGGTCACCGTGCAGTACGACCCGGCCGCCGCCGACGGGTCCAGGGTCTACGCCGACGGCGACGCCGCGCACGGGGCGGTCGGCGACGTCGTCTTCGGCCTGGTGCTGGTCGCCCTGGTCGTGCTGGCCGTCTCGGTGCTCACCGGCCTGCGGCTGCTGTCCCGCCGCCGGCTCGCCGGCCGCCCGACGACGGCGGTCACCGTGACCCACCTGGTGGTCCGGCGCGGCCTGCTGGTGCGCAGCTGGCTGGAGCTGGTCACCCCGCACGGGGTGCGCTGGGTGCCCGTGCACTGGGCGCCCGAGGTCGATCGGGCCCGGCCCGACTCCCCCGCCCTCGTGCACGGGGACCCGGCCACGGACGCCCTGGTGCTCCCGGTCCTGGACGGCCAGCAGGTGTGGCCCTCGGGCCGGGTGCGGCGCAGCGCCCCCCGCGGCGACGTCCGGCAGGCCGGCGTCGACCCGGAGGCACCCGACGTCGGGCTGGCCCGTCAGGCCCGCAGCGACGGCGTGCCGGTCGTGCTGGCCCCGGTGCTGGGCCTGCTGTGGGCCTACGTCGACGGCAGCGGCGCCGCCGGCTTCGTCGTCGCCGGCGCCCTGGCCGCGGCGGTGCTGTTCTGGCTGCCGCAGTTCCTCGGGTCCGACCCGGCCGCGACCAGCCGCTAGTCCTGCGCGCGGGCGGCCGCGGCGGCGGCGGCGTCGAGCCGGCCGGCGTAACAGCGGACGGCGGTGCGCAGCGCGTCCTCGGCGTCCCAGCCGCGCTGCTGCGCGGCCACCACGGTGGCCAGCAACTGCTCCCCCAGCTCCTCGGGGGTGCCGGCGGACAGCTCCGCGGCCGGGGGCGTGGGCAGGTCGGCCCGGCGGGCCCGCCCGGCCAGCGCCGACCCCCAGGCGGCCGCGGACTGCGAGCTCGAGACCCCCTCGGTCGGCGAACGGCGCTTCTTCTCCACCGCCTTGATCTCGTCCCAGCCGCGTTCGACGGCTGCGACGTCCCGGGGGCCGGCGTCGCCGAAGACGTGCGGGTGCCGGCGGACCAGCTTGGCGACCAGCTCGTCGGCCACGTCGTCGACGTCGAAGCGGCGCTCGCCGGGCGCCTCGGCGGCCACCCGGGCGTGGAAGGCGACCTGCAGCAGCACGTCACCGAGCTCCTCCCGCATCGCCACCGGGTCCTCGTCGGTGATCGCGTCGTAGGCCTCGTGCGCCTCCTCCAGCAGGTAGCCGCGCAGCGAGGCGTGGGTCTGCTCGGCGTCCCAGGGGCAGCCGCCGGGCGAGCGCAGCCGGTCCATCACCGACACGACGTCCAGCAGGTGGGCACCGGCAGGCTCGGGGGCGCCGTCCAGCACCCCGTCCAGCACCCCGTCCGGCGCACCGGCGCCGGCGGCCTCCTCCGCGGTCAGCAGCACGACGTCACCCGGCCCGCCCGCGTCGACCGCGGCGACGTCGCGGACCTCGGTGCCGGCCTCGCGCAGCGCCCGGGCGGTCGCGGCCGCACCGGGGAGGGCGAGCACGCCCGACGCGCCGGCGACGGCCCGCCAGCCGGCCGGGCCCAGCAGACCGGGGAGACGGGGGCTGACGGTGACCAGGGTCGGGGCTGGCGGGGTCGGGGCG
>NZ_CEEDOS010000051.1:0-28709 GCF_979256525.1 Klenkia sp. AC732
CGCCCACCCCCGACGAGAGCGACGCACCGTGACCCGCACCCCCCTCCGCCGCCGAGCGGGCGTCGTCCTCGCCGCGACGACGGCCCTGGTGCTGCTGTGGACCGGCCCGGCGTCCGCCGACACCTCCCGGGCGTCGGCGATCGCGGCGTCCCTGGTGCTGGCCGGGGGCGGCGTCGCCTCCTCCGGGCAGGTCGCGGCCGACCACGACGGCCAGACCGGCACGTCGACCGGTGACAGCGCGCCCGCCCTGGGCGTCCTCGGCTCGCAGACGCTCATCACCTCCGGTGCGCTGGTGCAGAAGGCGGTGGCCCGGCCCGACGGGACCTCGGCCGCGTGCGCCGCGCTGGTCGGCGCCGGCGGCGGCATCACCATCGGTGCCGACGGTGCGTGCACCGTGGTCAAGGGCACCGGCGGGGTCCGGATCCGGCTGCTCGGGGTGGGTGGGGTGTCCCTGGGCGAGATCACCGCCGACGCCCTCTCCTCGCAGTGCACCGCCACCTCCGCCGGGGTCACGACCGCGAGCGCGGCCCTGGCCAACGCCCAGGCGACCGTCGTGCTGCCGATCGCGCTGGCCGCGAACCCGGTCGGCGGCGTCAGCGTGCCCCTGGGCGGGGTCGCCACCCTCCTGCTGGGTGGCCAGACCGCCCCGCAGGGCTCGGGCAGCGTCCGGGTCAGTGCCCTCTACGTGACACTGCTGGACTCGGTGGCCCGCATCGACATCGCCTCCGCGACCTGCGGGGTGAACGTGGCGACCCTGCCGGTCCCGGCCGTGCCCCTGTCGGGCTGGACCGCGGCCGCCGCCGGCGTGCTGGCCGTCTGGGGGGTGCTGGCGGCGCGCTGGGTACGCCGGCGCACCGGCGGTCCGGTGCTGCTCGCGTGACCCCCCGGGTGGCCGTGGTGATGGGCACCCGGCCGGAGATCATCAAGCTGGCCCCCGTCGTCGAGGCCCTGGGCCCCGTCGCGCGGCCGCTGTCCACCGGGCAGCACTGGGACGCCGACCTCACCGACGTCTTCTTCGCCGCGGTCGGCATGCACCGCCCGCCGCAGCCGGTGCAGGGCGTCGGCGGACGGGACCGCGCCGACCAGCTGGCGCTGATGCTGACCGGGCTGACCGACTGGTTCCGGGCCGACCGGCCCGACGCCGTCGTCGTCCAGGGCGACACGAACTCGGCCAACGCCGGGGCGCAGGCCGCGCACCACCTGGGGATCCCGGTGGTGCACGTCGAGGCGGGCCTGCGATCGCACGACCGGGCGATGCCCGAGGAGGTCAACCGCCTGGTCATCGGAGCGGTCGCCGACGTGCACTGCGCCGCCACGGCGGGCAACGCCGAGCACCTGCTGCGCGCCGGCACCCCCGCCGGCGCCGTGCACGTCACCGGCAACACCATCGTCGAGGCCACCCGGCGTGCCCTCCCGGGGCCCGGCAAGCGGGCTGCGGTGCAGGCCGCCCACGGGGTGCTGGCGGGGGAGTACGTGCTGGCCACGGTGCACCGCCCGGAGAACACCGACGACCCGGTGCGGCTGCAGGCGCTGCTGGGCTCCCTCGGCGGGCTGGGCCTGCCGGTGCTGCTGCCGCTGCACCCCCGCACCCGGGCGGCGCTGCTCACCGGCGGGTGTCTCGTCCCGCCCGCGGTGCACTGCACCGGGCCGGTGGACCACGCGACGTTCCTGGCCCTGGCCGCCGACGCCCGGCTGCTCGTCTCGGACTCCGGGGGCGTCCAGGAGGAGGTCACCGTGCTGGGCAAGCCGCTCGTCGTGGTGCGCACCAGCACCGAACGCCCGGAGTCCGTGGACGCCGGGTTCAGCGTGCTCGCCGCCCCCGACGGCGTCCTCGAGGCCGCCCGGTGGCTGCTGCGGCCGGGCTGGGCGGCCGTGCTGGCCGGTCGCAGCAGCCCCTTCGGGGACGGCCGGGCCGCCGAGCGGATCGCCGCGCTGACCCTGGGCGCCGTCCGGGCCCGCCGGCCCCTGCCGCTGGCCGTCGCGGTCTGACCGAGCGGGCTCCGGGCCCCCCCCACTCCTTGCACTCACCGGGGTCGAGTGCCAGACTCGCAGCTGGCACTCGGAGCACCTGAGTGCCAATCAGGTCGGACCGGTGAGGCACCGGCGCGTGGGCCGCAGGAGCGTCCACGGCGCGGGTGTCGTCCGTCGCGGGCACCGCCCGGCCAGCAGCGAGCCACGCATGGAGGACACCACCACATGGCCAAGATGATCGCCTTCGACGAAGAGGCCCGCCGCGGCCTCGAGCGGGGCATGAACACCCTCGCCGACGCCGTCAAGGTCACCCTCGGCCCCAAGGGCCGCAACGTCGTGCTGGAGAAGAAGTGGGGTGCCCCCACCATCACCAACGACGGTGTGAGCATCGCCAAGGAGATCGAGCTCGAGGACCCGTACGAGAAGATCGGGGCCGAGCTCGTCAAGGAGGTCGCCAAGAAGACCGACGACGTCGCGGGTGACGGCACCACCACCGCCACCGTGCTCGCCCAGGCCCTCGTCCGCGAGGGGCTGCGCAACGTCGCCGCCGGCGCGAACCCGATGGCCCTCAAGAAGGGCATCGAGAAGGCCGTCGCCGCCGTCTCGGAGTACCTCCTCTCGACCGCCAAGGACGTGGAGACCAAGGAGCAGATCGCTGCCACCGCCTCCATCTCCGCCGCTGACCCGGCCATCGGCGAGCTCATCGCCGAGGCGATGGACAAGGTCGGCAAGGAAGGCGTCATCACCGTCGAGGAGAGCAACACCTTCGGCCTCGAGCTCGAGCTCACCGAGGGCATGCGCTTCGACAAGGGCTACACCTCGCCCTACTTCGTGACCGACACCGAGCGCATGGAGGCCGTCCTCGACGACCCGTACGTGCTCGTCGTCAACTCCAAGATCAGCTCGGTCAAGGACCTGCTGCCGCTGCTGGAGAAGGTCATGCAGTCCGGCAAGGCCCTCATGATCATCTCCGAGGACGTCGAGGGCGAGGCCCTCGCGACCCTGGTGGTCAACAAGATCCGTGGCACCTTCAAGTCCGTCGCCGTCAAGGCCCCGGGCTTCGGTGACCGCCGCAAGGCCATGCTCGGCGACATCGCCATCCTCACCGGTGGCCAGGTCATCTCCGAGGAGGTCGGCCTCAAGCTGGAGAACGCCGGTCTCGACCTGCTCGGCCGCGCCCGCAAGGTCGTCGTCACCAAGGACGAGACCACCATCGTCGAGGGCGCCGGCGACACCGACCAGATCGCCGGTCGGGTCAACCAGATCCGTGCCGAGATCGAGAAGTCGGACTCCGACTACGACCGCGAGAAGCTCCAGGAGCGTCTGGCCAAGCTCGCCGGTGGCGTCGCCGTCATCAAGGCCGGTGCCGCGACCGAGGTCGAGCTCAAGGAGCGCAAGCACCGCATCGAGGACGCGGTGCGCAACGCCAAGGCCGCCGTCGAGGAGGGCATCGTCGCCGGAGGTGGCGTCGCGCTCGCGCAGGCCAGCTCCGTCTTCGAGAAGCTCGAGCTCACCGGCGACGAGGCCACCGGGGCGAACATCGTCCGCGTGGCGCTCGAGGCCCCGCTCAAGCAGATCGCGATCAACGCCGGCCTCGAGGGCGGCGTCGTGGCGGAGAAGGTCCGCAACTCCGAGATCGGCTGGGGCCTGAACGCGGCCTCCGGCGAGTACGTCGACCTGGTCGCCGCCGGCATCATCGACCCGGCCAAGGTCACCCGCTCCGCCCTGCAGAACGCCGCCTCCATCGCGGCTCTGTTCCTCACCACCGAGGCCGTCATCGCCGACAAGCCGGAGAAGTCCGCGCCGGCGATGCCGGGTGGCGACGGCGGCATGGGCGGCATGGACTTCTGAGTCCCGCCGCACCACCGTCGGCGTGAGCTGACACCTGCACCACGCACTGCCCGGACGGGGCGGTCTCCGCGAGGAGGCCGCCCCGTTCGGCGTCTCCCGGTGCAGGAACCCCCAGAGCCGGAAGGGTGACAAGGGCAGGCTAACCTCACCTGGTACCCGTCGGACCCACCCTGGAGCGCACCCCCTCATGAGCCGTCGTCCCCTGGCTGCCCTCGCCACCGCCGCACTGGCGCTGACCCTGACCGCCTGCGGCAGCTCCGAGGAGGAGACCCCGGCCGCCGGCGGCTCCTCGTCGTCCTCCGACGGCGCCTTCCCGGTGACCATCGAGCACACCTTCGGCGAGACCACGATCGAGGCCGAGCCCGAGCGCGTGGTGACCATCGGCTTCAACGAGCAGGACTTCGCGCTCGCCCTGGGCGTCACCCCGGTCGGCGTCCGCGAGTACCTGAGCTACGACGCGAACACCCGCCCGTGGGCGGTGGACCTGCTGCCCGACGAGCCGCTGCCGACGGTCGGTGCCGAGGAGCTGGACCTCGAGGCGATCGCGGCCCTGCAGCCCGACCTGATCCTGGGCGTCTACTCCTTCATCGACGAGAGCACCTACGAGCTGCTGTCGGAGATCGCCCCCACGGTGGCCGAGTCCGCCGACTACGAGCTGGGCGCCACCCCGTGGCAGGAGCAGACCCGGATGGACGGCGCCGCGCTGGGCAAGGCCGAGGAGGCCGACGCGCTGGTCGCCGACGTCGAGGGTGCCTTCGCCGACGCCCGCGAGGCCAACCCCTCCTTCGAGGGCCAGACCCTCGCGCTGGACTACTGGTTCGAGGGCACGCACGGCGCGCTGCCCGACACCGACCTGCGCATGCAGTTCTTCACCGAGCTGGGCTTCGTGGCGCCGGCGACCACCGGTTCCCTGTCGGCGGAGTCCCTGGACGCCCTCGACGGCGACGTCCTGGTCGCGGCGGGCACCGACCAGGCGGCGCTGCTGTCCGAGCCGCTGTTCGCCGCGCTGCCCGTGGTCAGCGAGGACCGCACCGTCTTCGTCGGCGGGTTCGACAAGCAGTTCCCGGCCGCCCTGGGCTTCACCAGCCCGCTGTCGCTGCCCTACGCGCTGGACCTGATCGTCCCGCCGCTGGCCGCCGCCGCCGACGGCGACCCGGCCACCCCGGTGGAGCAGATCACCATCTGAGTCCATCGCGCCGGTCAGGCCAGCCAGGCCGGGCCGGCCCGGGCCGGCAGAGGGACCTCTGCACCCCCTCCCACGCCGAGGACGGGGTGCAGAGGGCCCTATGCCCCCGCAGGGGCCTCGGCGAAGGTGACGCCGAGCTGGCCGGCGGCCTGCTCGAGCACCCGCATGACGGCGAGGGTGTCGGCCAGCGGCATGACGGCGGACTCGGTGCGGCCGGCCAGCACGCCTTCGTGCACCTCGGCGATCTCGTGGCTGTAGCCGGTGCCGGTGGCCGGCAGCGTGATCTCCTCGGGGTCCGCGCCGGCCCGGTGCAGCACGATCGTGGCCGGGTGGTGGAACCGGGGGAGCACGTCGACCCAGCCGCCGGTGCCGAACACCCGGGCCTGGCCGGGCAGGGCGTTGCGCAGCGAGGTGGTGAGGGTGGCGCTGCGGCCGTCGTCCCAGCCCAGCAGCAGGGCGGCCTCGGCGTCGACACCGGTGGGGAAGGTCGAGCCCACGGCGCGGACCTGGTCGGGGTCGCCGAGCAGCATCTGGGCGAAGGACACCACGTAGACCCCGAGGTCCAGCAGCGCGCCGCCGCCCAGCTCCTTGGCGAACAGCCGGTCCTCGGGGTCGAACTCGCGGGCCACGCCCAGGTCGGCCTGCACCGAGCGCACCTCGCCGATCGCGCCCTCGGCGATCAGCTCCCGCAGCCGGACGACGGCGGGCTGGAAGCGGGTCCACATCGCCTCCATGACGAAGACGCCGGCCTCGCGCGCGGCGTCCACGACCTGCTGGGTCCCGGCGACGGTGGCGGTGAAAGACTTCTCCACCAGCAGCGACTTGCCTGCGGCGATCGCCTGCAGGGCGATGGCGTGGTGCTGGGGGTGCGGGGTCGCCAGGTACAGCACGTCGACGTCGGGGTCGGCGACCAGCTCGTCGTAGGAGCCGTACGCGGTGGGGACGTCGTGCCGGTCGGCGAAGGCCTGAGCCCGGTCCAGCGACCGGGAGCCGACGGCGGTCACCCGAGCGCCCGGCACGTGCGGGAAGTCCCGCACGACGTTCTCGGCGATCCGGCCCGGTCCGACGATGCCCCAGCGGGTCTCTGTGCTCACCCGGACGACGGTAGCGGGGACCCGAAGCGCAGGAGGTTCCCGTCCGGGTCGATGTGCCAGCCCTCGCGGATGCCGTAGTCGGTGTCGACCGGGCCGCCGGTCCGCGGCACCTGGGCCCAGCGTCGGGCGAGGTCGTCGGCATCGGGCACGTGCAGGAACACCGCGGAGGCGCTCCGCAGCGGATCGTGGTCGGCCACGACGGACAGGTGCAGCTCCACCCCGGCCAGCGCGGCGAAGCCGTAGGTGTCGTCGTGCCGGCTCACCGTGCAGCCCAGGGCGGCGTAGTGCGCCAGCGCCCGGTCCAGGTCGGCCACCGGCAGGATCGGGCACGCCCGTACGTCGGTCATGCTGCGACGATGGCACGGTGGCCGTGCTGATCGACACCCCCGTGTGGCCCTGGCGTGGCCGGCTCTGGTCGCACCTGGTCAGCGACACCGACTACGACGAGCTGCACGCCTTCGTCGAGGCCGAGCTGGGCATCCCGCGGCGGGCGTTCCAGGGGGACCACTACGACGTCCCCGAGGAGCTGCACGCGGTCGCCGTCGCGGCCGGCGCGGAGTCGGTGTCGGCCCGGGAGCTGCTGTCCCGGTTGCTGGCCGCGGGTCTGCGGGTCAGGAAGCCGCGGCCCGCGCGGGGCTGACGCCGGTCAGTAGGTCTCCTCCGTGGTCGACCGGCGCACGGGTCCGCCCTCGTAGCCGTCGGTGCGCACCACCCGGCGGCGACGCGGCGCCCAGACGGCGAGTTCCACCACGATGGCCAGCGCGCCCACGCCCATCAGGATCCAGCCGACGACCCGAAGGTCCACGCCCTGGAGCTGGGCGGTCACCGCGAAGGTCAGGATGGCGCCGAGCGCGAGCAGGAAGATGCCGGTACCGAGTCTCATGGGTTCTCCTCGAGCGGGCCCGCCCGGGCTGGGGGACGTCGCGTCACGGTCCCGCCCAGCCGGTCGCCCCGCCACTCGACCACCCCGGAGGGGTCAGGCCCGGGCCCGCAGCAGGGTGAGCTCGGCGGTCAGGTTGGCCCGGGCCGGCTCGGTCCACAGCGCCGCCGTCCGCTCCAGCCGGTACAGCCGGGGGAGGGCCAGCAGCTGCTCGAGCACCGCGATCCGCCCGGCGGTGAACACGTCGTCGTCCAGGTGCGCGTACTCCTCGCGGACCGCGGAGGCGTAGGCGGCGTAGTGCTCCGGGGGACCGGCCAGCACCGCCAGGTCGGCGTCGCACAGCACGGCGCCGTCCGCGTCGTCGTCGGCGGGGTCGTGGCTCGTGGTGAGCAGCACCAGCCGGACGACCTCCTCGACCACGGCGTCGGGCACCAGACCGAGCAGTCCGATCCTGGCCCGGTCGGCGCTGACCTGCTCGTTGTCCGAGCGGCGGGGGTCGTAGGCCACGTCGTGGTACCAGGCGGCGAGGGCGACGGCCGTCGGGTCGGTGGCCGCGTCGGCCAGCTCGCCGACGATGCCCAGCACCGCAGCCAGGTGCGCGACGTCGTGGTAGCGCCGGTGCGGTTCGGCCCAGGCGCCCAGCACGGCGGCCCACTCGGTGCGCGACGTCGCGGAGTCCCCGGCGAGGGCCGCCCAGTCCTCGAAGGTCACACCCACGAGTGCACCCCGCACTCCCGCAGCGCGGTCAGGGCCAGCACCCGGGCGACGTGCTCGACGTCGGCCAGCGGGACCTGCTCGCGGGGCGCGTGTGCCAGGGCCAGGTCGCCGGGCCCGTAGTGCAGCGTCGGGACGCCGGCCGCGGCGTACAACCGCAGGTCGGTACCGGCGGGGACGGCGCGCTCGGCCGGCCGGGGACGGCCGGCGTCCACGGCGGCCTGCTGGACGGCGGGCAGCAGCGGCGAGCCCTGCGGCAGCTGCCCGCTGGCGAAGCTGCCCCCGACCCAGTCGACCCGCACCGGGTGCTCGGCCAGCCAGGGGTGGCCCGCGCTGAACCGGGCCAGGTGGCTCTCCAGGACACCGCGGGCGGTCTCCACCGGCTCGCCGACCCGCACCCCGTAGCGGCCCTCGGCGACCAGCCGGTCGGGCACGGTCGAGGACCAGTCGCCGGCCTGCACCGTCCCGATGGAGATGCCGTAGGGCAGCCGGGTGCCCAGGAAGAGGTCGACGTCGTCCTGCCGCTCGGCCTCCAGGGCCCGCAGCGCGGCGTGCACCTCGGCGAACAGCTCGACGGCGCTGACCCCGGCGTCCCGCATCGCGCCGTGCGCGGCGAGCCCGGTGACGGTGAGCCGGAAGGTCAGCGCGCCGGCGTTGGCGGTCATCACCGACCCCGCGGTCGGTTCGGGGATGACGCAGGCGTCGCCGCGGTGCCCGCGCTCCAGCGTCGCCCAGGCGCCGAGCCCGCCGTCCTCCTCGCCGACCACGCTGTGCACCGCCAGCGGGCGGACCAGCCGGACCCCCGTGGCGCTGACGGCGCGGACGGCGGCCAGCGCGGCCACCAGCCCGCCCTTCATGTCGCAGGTGCCGCGGCCGTGCAGGACGCCGTCGGCCAACCGCGGGGTGAACGGGTCCCCGGGCCACAGGGCCGGGTCCCCGGCCGGGACGACGTCGGAGTGCCCGCACAGCACCAGGGCCGGGTCGCCGTCCTGCACCCCGGGCAGGGTGCCGACGACGCCCCACGCCTCGGACCGCACGACCTCCTGGCCGGGGGCGTCCGGCGCGGTCGCGGCGGCCACCAGGTCGATGGGCCAGCGGTCGACGTCGGTGCCGGTGTCCTCCAGCCAGCCGGCGACCAGGTGCTGGGCGTCGGACTCCGCGTCGGTGCCGCCCACCGAGGGCACGGCCACCAGCTCTCGGAGCCGGTCGAGCAGCCACCCGGTGTCCAGGGCGTCCAGGACCCGGGCCTCCACCTCGCTCAGACCGGTCACGCGCGCCAGTCTGGCAGCCGTCCGCGGCGGCACTACGGTGCCTGCCATGTCCTCTCCGCCGCCCCCGCCGGGCTGGTACCCCGACCCCGCAGGCACCCCCGGCACCCGCTGGTGGGACGGCAACGGCTGGACCGAGCACGTCCAGCAGGCGGCCGGGCCGCCGCCGCCGGCGGGCCAGCCGGCACCCGCCCCGGTGCAGGTGCAGCAGGCACCGGCACAGCCGCAGCCGGGCCAGTACGGCGGCGCGCCGCCCCGTTCGCCGCTCTTCGAGCAGCCGACGCTCGTGGTCAACCAGAAGACGAAGTTGATCGAGCTGACCAACGAGTACTCGGTCTTCGACGCCAACGGCCAGCAGATCGGCGCCGTCGTCCAGGTGGGCCAGTCCGCGGCCAAGAAGGCGCTGCGCTTCGTCTCCCAGCTCGACCAGTTCCTCACGCACCAGCTCGAGGTCCGCGATGCCCACGGGGTGGTGTTGCACCTGACCCGGCCGGCGAAGCTGGTGAAGTCCAGGGTGCAGGTCTCCCGCGGGGACGGCACCCCGGTCGGGGAGATCGTGCAGGCCAACGTCTTCGGCAAGATCCGCTTCGACCTCGTCGTGGGCGGTCAGGTGGCCGGGGCGATCCAGGCCGAGAACTGGCGGGCCTGGGACTTCTCGATCACCGACCACACCGGACAGGAGGTCGCCCGGATCACCAAGAAGTGGGAGGGCTTCCTGCGGACGTCGTTCACCACCGCGGACAACTACGTCGTCCAGGTGCACCGCCGGCTGGAGGACCCGCTGGCCAGCCTCGTGGTCGCCAGCGCCCTGACCGTGGACACCGCGCTCAAGCAGGACGACCGCGGCTTCAACTGAGTCGGGGGGCTCGGTGGGGCGTACCCTGGGAGACGTCCGGGCCGGGCGACCTGTGTCCCCGGGCTCCACTGGATAACTGCCGCCGGGGAATACCGCTCTCACGAGGCTGGAGCCCCGGATGCGCAACTCGCCGCGAGGCGACCAGCGTCCGGTCCGGACCCCACCGCACGACGAAGGCCCCCTCCCGCACCGGGAGGGGGCCTTCGTCGTCAGGCCATCTGCACGAGGGACCTCTACTCGGTCTGGCCGAGCAGCCAGCCGTGCTCGCCGGCCAGCGCCGTCGCCTCGGCCGGACCCCACGAGTCCGGCTCGTAGGGGTGCACCTCGGGACGGTCGTCGAGGACCGGCTGCAGGGCCCGCCAGGTCTGGGCCAGGCCCTCGCTGGTGGTGAACAGCGACCGGTCGCCGGTGAGCACGTCGTGGATCAGCGAGACGTAGGGCGGCAGGGGGTCCCCGCCGGGGATCTTCGACAGGTCCAGCGAGACCCGGGCGGGGGCCATCGCCAGGTCGGGGCCGGGCCGCTTGGCCATCACGTCGATGTCGACGGCACCGGCGCCGGCCAGCGACAGGCTGATCACGTTGCCGTTGGCCGGCACGTCGTTGACCGGGCCCTTGGGCCGGTGCAGCACCAGGCTGACCCGCTGCTCCTTGGCCGCCATCCGCTTGCCGGTGCGCAGCAGGAACGGCACCCCGCGCCAGCGGCCGGAGTCGATGAACAGCCGCGCGGCCACGAAGGTGTCGGTGGTGCTGTCGTCCGGGACGCCGTCCAGGTCGCGGTAGCCCTCGAACTGGCCCAGGACGACGTCCTCGGGTGCCAGCGGCCGGAACGCGGCCAGCACGGACTCGCGGGCGGCGAGGATGTCGTCGGCGGCGAAGCTGACCGGCGGCTCCATGGCGACCTCGGCGGCGACCTGGAACAGGTGGGTGACCAGCATGTCCAGGGTGGCGCCGGTGCCGTCGTAGAAGTCGGCCCGGTCGGCGACGTCGAGGTCCTCGGGGACGTCGATCTGCACCTGGGCGACGTGCTCCCGGCTCCAGACGTGCTCGAAGAGGCCGTTGGCGAAGCGCAGCACGTGCAGGTCCTGGGTGCCCTCCTTGCCCAGGAAGTGGTCGATCCGGAAGACCTGCTGCTCGTCGAAGACCGAGTGCACGACCTCGTCGAGCTCGCGGAACCCGTCGGGGGAGGCGCCGTAGGGCTTCTCGTAGACCACCCGGGACCCCTCGGCGAGGCCGTGCTCACCCAGGGCCCTGGTGTAGTCCAGGAAGGCCTTGGGCGGCAGCGACAGGTAGTGCACCAGCTGGGCCTCCTCGCCCAGGTCCTCACGCGCCGCGGACACCGCGTCGAGCAGTGCGCCGGGGTCCTCGACGGTGAAGCCGCCGCCGGCGAAGCGCAGCCGGGTGACGAACTCGTCCCACGGGCCGTCGTCGGGCGAGGGGCCGAACTCCTCCAGGGCACCCCGGACGTGGTCGACGAAGTCCTCGTCGGAGCGCTCGCCGCGGCCGCTGCCGACCAACCGCCAGTCCGGGGGCAGCAGGCCGTGCTGGGCGAGCTGGAAGAAGGCCGGCAGCACCATCCGGCGCGCGAGGTCGCCGGTGGCCCCGAACAGCACGAAGACGGTGGGCGGGGACGTGCGGTCGCTCGTCGCGTTCTCGGTCACGGTGCTCCTCTCACGTCCACCGGCGGGCGGCCGGCGGACTCCGGGCCCACTGTGCCCCGCCCACCTGGGACTACGCGCAGCGCCTCCGATGAGACTGCTCTCATGTCGGGCTCATGTGGGTCTCGGGAGCGCTGCGCACGATCGGTGACATGACCTCCTCCCGCATGCTCCTCGCTCTGCCGGCCGTGGCCGGCCTGCTCGTCCTCTCCGCCTGCGGGTCCGACGACGACGCCGTGGGCGTCGCCTCCGTCGCCTCCAGCGGCTCCAGCAGCGCCTCCTCCGCGGCATCCTCGGCAGGTTCCTCCTCGGACGCCTCGGCCTCCCAGGGCGCCGGCGGCTCGGCCGCCGCCATCGACTTCCAGGACCAGTCCGGTGGCGGTGACACCGCCGTCGTCGCCCGTGTCTCTGCCCCCGAGGCCGGCTTCGTCGTCGTCCGCGTCGACGACGACGACCGCAGCGACGACAACACCGTGCTGGGCAGCACCTCCGTCGACGCCGGGGTGAGCACCGACGTGCAGGTCGACCTCGCCCCGCCGCTGGACGGTGACGCCGACCTCGAGGCGACCCTGTACGCCGACACCGACGCAAGCGGCAGCTTCGACGAGGGCACCGACCAGCCCGTCGCCGAGCCGGAGGACGCCGACGACGACAACGACGACGACGGCACCGACGACGACGTGGTCGACGACGGCGCGGAGTACGTCGTCAACTGAGCCACCCGGGCGGGAGCTGGGTCCCGTCGGTGAGCGAGCTGAGTCCTGGGTCACTACGGTGGCTCGCGACCCAGCGCCCACCGACGGGAGTCCCACCGTGAGCAGCACCGTCCAGCGGCAGCCCGACACCGAGCAGCACAAGCTGCCGGTGAAGACCCTGGTGTCGGCCAGCATCGGCAATGCCGTGGAGTGGTTCGACTGGACGGTCTACGCGACCTTCGTCGTCTACTTCGCGGGCCAGTTCTTCCCCGCCGAGAACGACGCGCTGGCCCTGATCGGCGCGACGTCGACGTACGCGCTGGCCTTCTTCTTCCGCCCGCTCGGCGGCTACGTGCTGGGCCGCTTCGCCGACCTCAAGGGCCGCAAGGCCGGCATGCTGGTCACGATCCTGCTGATGGCCGGCGGCTCGCTGGTCATCGCCGTCCTGCCGACCTACGAGCAGGTCGGCTGGCTGGCCCCGATCCTGCTGCTGCTGGCCCGCATCGCCCAGGGCATGAGCCTGGGCGGTGAGGTCTCCAACGCCTCGGCCTACCTCGCCGAGATCGCCCCGCCGGCCCGCCGCGGCCGCTACTCGGCGTTCTTCTACATCTCCACCGGCACCGCGCTGCTGCTGGCCTCGCTGATGGGCGTGCTGCTCACCACGGTGCTCACCGAGGACCAGCTGCAGGCCTACGGCTGGCGGATCGCGTTCGGCGTCGGTGGCCTGCTGGGCTTCGTGGGCCTGTGGTTGCGCCGGTCGCTGGCCGAGACCGACCAGTTCGAGGAGAACGCAGCCAAGGCCCGGGCCACCAAGAACCCGTTGATGCAGACCATCCGGGACCACCCGCGGGCGGTGTTGCAGCTGTGCGCCTTCACGCTGCTGTCCACGCTGAGCTACTACACGTTCTTCTCCGCGCTGACCCCGTTCGCGATCAACTTCCGCGGCGCCGACGGCAACCAGGTCTTCATCGCCCTCAGCATCGGCACGGCCCTGTTCGTCGCGTTGTGCTACCCGCTGGGCGCGCTGTCGGACCGGGTCGGGCGCAAGCCGCAGATGCTGGTGTGGTCCGGGGCGATGGCGGTGCTCATCATCCCGCTGTCGTTCCTGGTGCGCGACGACCTCTTCTCGCTGATCGTCGTCTTCTGCGTGGGCCTGGGGCTGTACGCGATGATGGCCTCGCTGGCCCCTGCGGTGATGAGCGAGCTGTTCCCCACGGAGCTGCGGGCCACCGGCATCGGGTCCTGGTACAACCTCACGGTCGCGCTCTTCGGCGGCACGGCACCGCTGGTGATCACGGCGCTGTCCGACGCCGGGCACCCGGTGTTCTTCTTCGTCTACGTGGCCGTCGCCGCAGCCATCGCCTTCGGCGTCATCCTCACCCTGCGCGAGACCAAGGGCACCGAGCTGACCTGACGCGGCATCGAGTGCGGAGCAGTGCCGGTCACGGGAGCCTGCTGACCGGCACTGCTCCGCACTCGACGACCGAGGGCACTGCCACCATGACGCGGTGAGTTCCCGGACGGCCGTGTGGGCCGGCACCCTGGCCGCGGCCCCGCTGTGGGCGGTCGTCGAGCGGGCCGAGGCCGGCCCGTACCTGCGCCGGGACGCCGACCGGTTCGCCGCCTGCCTGCGCCGTCCCGACGTCGCCGAGCTCTCGCCCCGCGCCCGGTTCGGCTGGCTGGTCGCCCGGCACCCGGAGTTCCGCTCGCTGGTGCACTACCGGCTGACCCCGCTGCCGTGGCCGGTGCGCGCCCTGCTGCGCGCGCTGTGGCGCCCGCTGCCCACGCTGCACCTGGGGGCCGCCGTCATCGGCCCGGGGCTGTTCATCGAGCACGGCTTCGCCACCACGCTGACCGCTTCGGCTGTCGGGGCCGACTGCTGGGTCAACCAGCAGGTGACCGTCGGGCACACCCGGCACGGTCAGCCCGTCATCGGCGACCGGGTGCGCATCGGGGCGGGCGCCGTCGTCGTCGGCCCGGTGCGCGTGGGGGACGACGCGGTGGTCGGGGCCAACGCCACCGTCGTGCAGGACGTGCCGGCCGGCGCCGTCATGCTCGCCCCGCTCGCCGTGCCCCGTCCCCCCAGCTGATCCGACGCCGGGAGGGAACCGGGGTCAGAGCATCGTGCGCAGGCGCTCCCGGCGCATGCGCAGCACGTCCACCGACGCCGAGGCCGAGGGCGGCCCGGGCACCGACTGGCGCAGCTGGGTGTGCACGACGGCGTGCGGGGTGGAGGTGCGGGCCGAGACGCGGGAGACCAGCCGGTTGATCTCGCGGCGGAGCTCGGCGGCGTCGCGCCAGCCCTTGGTCTCCTCCTCCAGCGGCTCGTCGACGACCATGAAGTCGCTGCCGTCGTCGTCCCGGTGGCTGGCCGCGATGCGGATCCGCAGGTCGTCGTCGCGCTTGCTCAGCAGCTCGGCGGTCTGCTCGGGGGTGAGCAGGCCGGGGATGCCGACGAAGTCCTCCTCGTCGGGGGCCAGCGCCGGCCGGTTGCCCGCCCCGGTGTGCGCGGTGCCGCCGTGCAGGACGTGCGCGAAGCGGGCGTCGGCCTCCAGGGCCTCCCACTTCTGCAGCTCGCCCTCGCGGGCCTCCTTCTCGGGGACGTCGAGGTCGAGGGCCTCGAGGTCCTCCTCGGTCCGCTTGGGCGGGGGCATGACGTGGTTGCGCTCGGTCTCCATCGCCGCGGCCAGCGCCAGCAGCGGCCGGACGGCGGGCAGGAAGACGGTGGCGGACTCGCGCGGGTCCCGGGCGCGGACGACGCGGCCGACGGCCTGGGCGAAGAACAGCGGCGTCCGGTAGGACGTCATCCAGGCCAGCACGGCGGCGCGGGGGATGTCGACGCCCTCGGAGACCATCCGCACGCAGACGGCGATCCGGGCCGAGCCGGTGGCGAACCGCTCGATCTTCTTCGACGCCTTGGGGTCGTCGGACAGGATCAGCTCGGGTGCCTTGCCGGTGATCCGCCGGACGATCTTGGCGTAGGCGCGGGCGTCGTCCTGGTCGGAGGCGAGCACCAGCCCGGCGGCGTCGGGGATGCCGTGCTCGCGCAGGTGGGTGATCCGCTCGTCCATCGCGGCGATGACGTGCGGCACCCACTGGCCCTTGGGGTCCAGCACGGTGCGCCAGGCGGCCATCTCGACGGACTTGGTGCCGGCCTCGGTGAGCGAGGCGGCGACGACCTCGCCGGCGGAGTTCCGCCAGCGCGCGGTGCCGGTGTAGGCGGCGAAGACGACCGGCCGGACGACGCTGTCGGCCAGCGCCTCCTTGTAGCCGTAGGTGTAGTCGGCGCGGGAGGCCAGCCCGACGCCGCGCTCGCCGTCATCGGCCTCGAAGACGTCCTCCTCGTAGCGCACGAAGGGGATCCGCTCGTCGGCCTTGGTGCGGAAGGGCGTCCCGGTCAGGCACAGCCGGCGGCGGGCGCTGCCGAAGGCCTCGGCGACGGCCTCGCCCCAGGACAGACCGTCCCCGGCGTGGTGGATCTCGTCCAGGATGACCAGCGTCTTCACCGAGGTGGACCGCGCCGCGTGCAGCATCGGCTTGCCGGCGACCTGGGCGTAGGTGGTCACGTAGCCCGAGGTGCCCGCGCGGACCGGGCCGACGGCGTTGGTCAGGCCGGGGTCCAGCACGATGCCCGCCCGGTCGGCGGCGTCGGCCCACTGCAGGCGCAGGTGGTCGGTCGGGGCGACGACGACGACCCGGGCGATCTCGCGGCGCTGCAGCAGCCGGGAGGCCAGCGTCAGGGCGAACGTCGTCTTGCCGGCGCCGGGGGTCGCGGTGACCAGGAAGTCCTTGGGGGAGGACTCCTCGTAGCGCTCGAGAGCCAGCTGCTGCCACGCGCGGAGCGGGCGTGCGCCGGCGGCGTAGACGGGTGCGGGGGAGGCCATGACGGCGTCCAATATGCCTGGCGATCGGGAGACACGCCCAGCCCGGGGCGGCCTTTCGTGTGCCGCCCCCGGTCGTGTACAGGCGTGCGCCGCAGCGCGCTGACCAGGCACTTCACCCGGGTCCCACCGCCGGTGTGGCCAGCGTCTCCTGCTCCCGGGCGAGCCGGACGGTCAGTCGGTGGTGGGCTCCTCCACCCAGTCGGGGCCGTTGACCTCGCCGCGGCCGGCCAGGTCGGCGGCGTCGACGATCGTGTAGGCGTAGCCCTGCTCGGCCAGGAAGCGCTGGCGGTGCGCGGAGTACTCGCTGTCCAGGGTGTCCCGGCTGACCACGGTGTAGAAGTGCGCCGTCCGGCCGTCGGCCTTGGGGCGCAGCACCCGGCCCAGCCGCTGGGCCTCCTCCTGCCGGGAGCCGAACGTGCCCGACACCTGGACGGCGACGGCGGCCTCGGGCAGGTCGATGGAGAAGTTCGCGACCTTGGAGACGACGAGGGTCTTGATCTCCCCGGTGCGGAAGTCGCCGAACAGGCGCTCGCGCTCCTTGTTCGTCGTCGACCCCTGGATCACCGGCGCGTCCAGCGCGACGCCGAGCTCCTCCAGCTGGTCCAGGTAGGCGCCGATGACCAGCTTCTGCTCCTCGGGGTGCCGCTCCAGGATGCGCCGGATGACCGGCATCTTGGACTGCGCGGTGGCCGCGATGCGGTACCGCTCCTCGGGCTCGGCGACCGCGTAGGTCATCCGCTCCTCGTCGTCCAGGGACACCCGGACCTCGATGCACTCGGCCGGGGCGATGTAGCCCTGCGCCTCGATGTCGCGCCACGGGGCGTCGTAGCGGTTGGGCCCGATCAGGGAGAAGACGTCGTCCTCACGGCCGTCCTCGCGCACCAGCGTGGCGGTGAGGCCCAGCCGGCGGCGGGACTGCAGGTCGGCGGTGAGCCGGAAGATCGGCGCGGGCAGCAGGTGCACCTCGTCGTAGACGATCAGGCCCCAGTCCTGGGCGTCGAAGAGGTCCAGGTGCCGGTACTCGCCCTTCCGGCGGGTGGTGATCACCTGGTAGGTCGCGATGGTGACCGGCCGGATCTCCTTGCGCTCCCCGGAGTACTCGCCGATCTCGTCCTCGGTGAGCGTGGTGCGGGCGATGAGCTCGCGCTTCCACTGCCGCCCGGCCACGGTGTTGGTGACCAGGATCAGCGTCGTCGCCTTGGCCTGCGCCATGGCCGCGGCACCGACCAGGGTCTTCCCGGCCCCGCAGGGCAGCACGACGACACCGGACCCGCCGGCCCAGAAGCCGTCCACGGCCTCCTGCTGGTAGTCCCGCAGGTGCCAGTCGGCCTGGTCCAGCTCGATCGGGTGCGCCTGGCCGTCGACGTAGCCGGCGAGGTCCTCGGCCGGCCAGCCGACCTTGAGCAGCGCCTGCTTGAGCCGGCCGCGCTCGGAGGGGTTCACCACGAAGGTGTCGTCGTCGATGCGGTGGCTCAGCATCGGGGCGACCTTCTTGCTGCGCGAGACCTCGGTGAGCACAGCCCGGTCGGTGGTGGTCAGCACCAGGCCGTGCACCGGGTTGGTGGACAGCGTGAGCCGGCCGTAGCGGTCCATCGTGTCGGCGACGTCGACCAGCAGGGCGTGCGGCACCGGGTACCGGCTGTAGCGCACCAGGGCGTCCACGACCTGCTCGGCGTCGTGGCCCGCGGCGCGCGCGTTCCACAGCGCCAGCGGGGTGACCCGGTAGGTGTGCACGTGCTCCGGCGAGCGCTCCAGCTCGGCGAAGGGTGCGATCGCGGCCCGACACTCCTTGGACTGGGGGTGGTCGACCTCCAGCAGCAGGGTCTTGTCGGACTGCACGATCAGGGGTCCGTCGCTCACGTGTGTCCTTCGGCTGGGAGCAGGTACTCCACGGTAACCACCGGTACCGACAGGTTGCTCCCGCCGCTTGCGGTGCCGCGGGTCACCGTGCCGTCATCGGGTCGCGTCACGACGCGACCCGATGACTGCAGAGTGACCCGCTGTGCGGTTCAGACCCAGGCGGTCCGGCGCAGCGGGGGCTGCGCCCCGCCGGGCTTGACCGCCAGCACCTGGTCCACGCCCATCGCGCCCTTCTCGAAGGCCAGCGCGCAGGCGGCCATGTACAGCCGCCAGACCCGGGCCCGCCCCTCGCTGGTGGCGGCGACGGCGGCGTCCCAGTGCTCCTCCAGCAGCGCCACCCAGGCGCGCAGGGTGAGCGCGTAGTGCCGGCGCAGCGCCTCGACGTCGACGACCTCCAGGCCGCCGGCCTCGACGGCGCCCACCATCTCGCCCAGCCCCAGCAGCTCGCCGTCGGGGAAGACGTAGCGGGCGATGAAGGAGTCCTCGTCCCAGGCGGCGTCCCCGGCGTTCCAGGCGATCGCGTGGTTGAGCAGCCGACCGCCCGGGCGCAGCAGCCCGGCCAGTCGCGCGACGTACTCGGGCAGCCGGGCCCGGCCGACGTGCTCGGCCATGCCGATGGAGCTGATCGCGTCGAAGGGGCCGTCCTCGACAGCGCGGTAGTCCTGCACCCGGATCTCGACCCTGTCGGTCAGCCCGGCCTCGGCGACCCGCTTGCGGGCCAGGGTGGCCTGCTCCTCGGAGATGGTGACGCCGACGACGGTGGCGCCGTACCGCCCGGCCGCGTGGACGGCCATCGAGCCCCAGCCGCACCCCACGTCCAGCAGCCGGCTGCCCTCGGTGAGCCCGAGCTTGCGGCAGACCAGGTCCAGCTTGGCCTCCTGCGCCGCGTCCAGCCCGACGTCGGGGCTGTCCCAGACCGCACAGCTGTAGACCATCGAGGGGCCCAGCACGAGCTCGTAGAAGTCGTTGCCGACGTCGTAGTGGTGGGCGATGGCCGCGGCGTCCCGGCGTCGGGTGTGCCGCAGGCCGTGCCGGCCCAGGTCGGCCTCCTCGGCCGGGGGAGCGGGCTCCGGGCCGACGGCGCCGAGCCCCAGCGCGGTGCGCGCGAGCACCAGCCGGTCGGCCACCGTGGCCGGGCGCATCGTGCCGGTCTCGGACAGCTTGCCGACCGAGCTCAGTGCCGCGAACGTGTCGAAGACGTCGTCCTCGAGGTCGATGTCGCCGGCGACGTAGGCGCGCCCCAGGCCGAGCTGCCCGGGGGACCAGAGCAGGCGGCGCAACGCCCGTCGGTCGCGGACGGCGAGCACGGGCGCGCCGGGCGGCCCGGCCGTCGAGCCGTCCCACCCGCGCAGCCGCACCGGCAGCTCCGTGGTGTCCAGGACGGTGCCGAGCACCGTCGCCAACCGGTCTGCGACGGTCCGTCGCTGTGCCATGTCCGTGGTCCTTCGTCCGCGCTGGTCCCGCATTGTTGCAAGCACCAACGACGTCCAAGTCGATCACGACCCCGGCCATTCCGACACCCGGTCAGTCGGTGGGGTCCTCCACCAGTGCGACCGAGGTGATCCGGTGGACGGCGAACGTCCGGGACTCCCCGCGGCCCTCGTCGAACCCCTGCAGGAACCCGCCCATCAGCGACGTGGGCCGCACGACGCGCTGGCTCCCGGTGCCCTGCGCGTCCACGTAGCCCAACCAGACCGCCAGCTGCTCGCGGACCGCGCGGGTCAGCAGCTCCAGCGTGCCCGCCGTCGTCACGCCCGGGGGGCGGCTCAGCGGCTCGACCCGCCGGGCGGCCAGTGCGGCGTCTCCGGCGCGGACCTCGCGGACGGTGGCCTCCACCTCGGCCGGGGCCAGTCCGCGCGGGCCAGCCGGCAGCGTCGTCCCGGGACGGCGGCCGGCGGCGCGCGGCTTGGCCGGCGGCCGGGTCAGGACCGCGCCGCCCGAGGACTCCCCGGCCGGGGCGTACCCGGCGGTGCGCAGCACGGCGAGCACCTCGTCGGCCTGCAGCCCGCTGACCAGCACGCCCGGGGCCAGCCGGCGCAGCTCGGCGCCGGCGCTGCGCTTGTCCGACAGCACCTGGGACAGCAGCCCGTGGTCGTCGCTGCGGACGTAGCACTCGATCGCACCGACCCGCAGCCGGCCGTGCTGGCGGGCGACGTCGTCGACGAGGAAGTCCAGCGCCTGGGGCACCGGGGTGCGGGAGGCGCGGGTGAAGAAGTCGTGCAGCTCGGTGGCCGACCAGCCGCTGTCCAGGGCGCGCCGGATGCTGGCGTCGCTGACCCGGTAGACCGTGGCGCCACCGGAGGACTCGACGTCGGCGACGGCGGACAGCGTGGTGGCCAGCTCCGCGACGAGCGGCCCCGGCGCGATGAGCGACAGGTCGGGTTGGGCGAGCACGTGGTCGACCGGCTCGGGCAGCAGGCCGCGCATGCCGTCGGCGGCGCCGTCGGCACCGCCGGTGAGCAGGCCCCGGCCACCGCTGGACAGCACCCCGCCCACGACGACGCCCAGGCGACCGGCCTCGGCCACCAGCGCGGGGACCGGGGCCAGCCGGTCGGCCCGCCGGGGGGTGCGCCAGCGCAGCATCGCGACCAGGTCGTCGGGACCCAGGCCGCGGCCGGGCGGGTACTCGGCCAGCGCGGCGAGGGCGGACCGGCGGATGGCGGGCGCCGTCTGCCGGACGACGTCGGGGGACAGCACGTTGACCGTCTTGCCCGCCACGTCCTTCTGCCCGACCAACGAGATCAGCCGGATCGAGTCCAGCCAGCCCTCGACGAGCACGGCCCACCGGTCGGGCAGGTCCAGCTCGCGCCAGGCGTCGTAGGCCCGGGTGGGCAGCCACTCGTCGCGCTGGGCGCCACCCACGTCCAGCAGGCCGGAGGCGTGCGCGAGCTCGACGTGGAACGCGGCCTCGGCCTCGCCGACGCCGAGCGCCTTGGCCAGCCGCTTGTGGTCGCGCACGCTGAGCCCGCCGCTGCGCAGCAGGCCGGCCGGCTCGTCCTCCAGGGCGACCAGCAGCTCGGTGACCCGCCCGACGACCTCCAGGGCGGCGCCGGCGGCCTGCCGGTCGACGACGGCGGGGTCCCGCTCCACGACGGCCGGCTCGGGGCGCACCCGGGGCGGGCCGTAGGGCCGGTCGCCACGCAGCGCCAGGCCCAGTTCGCGGGGCAGCTCCACGTTGACCGCGTCCACCCGGGCCAGCAGCCCGCGGCGCAGCAGCCGCCGGGCGGGGGAGTCCGCGCCCGCGCTGCGGTCCTCGGGCAGGTGGCCGACGGGTCGGTCGCCGGCCAGTCGCTCCAGCACGGCCAGCTCGTCCTCGTCGAGGGAGGCCAGCACCTCGGGGACGTCGGCCGGGGGCGGGGTGCGCAGGTCGCTGCCGCGCCGGCCCAGCCCGGCCGGGTGCCGGACCGCGCGGCGCACCGGCTCGGGGGCGTGCAGCTCGTCGTCGCCCCACAGCAGCGCGCGGTCGGTGAGCGTGGCCAGCGCGCCGTCCACGGTCGCGGCCGGGACCGCCGGCAGCGCGGCGGTGATCCCCGCCCGGGACAGCCCGTCGGTCTCGGCCAGCAGCACCACGTCGAGCACCTGGAGGGTGGCGGCGTCCAGGTCGTCCAGGGCGCGGTCCACCGACACCGGGACAGCGAGCCGGGTCGCCAGCGCCACGACGTCGGCCGGTGCCGGGCGGGCGACGTCGGGCCGCAGGGTCAGCAGGGTGGCCAGCTCGTCGTCCGAGCGGGTGCGCAGCCACGCGGCGAGCGTGGCGGGTCGGGCTGACTCCTCGGTCCTGGCCATCCCGTCCACGCTACGTGCCGGGCGGGGGTGACAGCATCGCGAGCGTGTCCAGCGCCCTCGACGACCCGCAGACCCGCACCGACCTGGCCGCCACCCGGGCCGGCGCGCTGCGCTGGCTCGGTGGCGGCGCGGTGGCCGTGGTGCTCGGGGTGCTGGTCGGCGTCGCCACGGCACGGGTGACCCGGGACGGCGGTGAACGCGTCCCCGGTGCCGGGCTCCTCGTGCTCGTCCTGGTGCTGCTGGGTCTGTGCGCCCTCGTGGTCGGCGTCGGCTCCTACGTCCGCGTCACCGCCTGGACCCGCGGCCTGGGCCGCACGACCTGGCAGCCGGGCCGGCTGCGGATCGCCGGACCCGCAGCCCTGCGCGTCGAGCCCACCGGCGGCGGCGAGGACGTCGACCTCCAGCTGCTGTCCACCGCCACCTGGCGCACCCGGGCCGTGCAGCGCCTGGCCGACGCCGACGTCCGGATCGCCCGGGTGGGGGACCGCCGGTGGGTGCTGACCGCGGACGGTGCGGGGACGGTCTACGGCGCGAAGGAACTGTGACCCGCCCCGGCGCGCAGGAGAGGATGTGCAGGTGGATGCCGTGAGAGGGATCGTCACCGGGCTCGTCGTCTTCGTCGTCGTCTTCGTGCTGGCGGTCGTGATGAGCGTCGGTCCCGTGGGCACGGGCATCGCCGCCGCCGCAGCCCTCACCGCGGGGTTGATGACGGCCCGCGCGTCGCGCGGGACCGGCCGGGTGGACGGTCCCGACCCCGACTGAGCCGGTGTCCGGGCGTCAGCCGTCGCGTCTGCCGGGCGCGGGCGCCGCACCAGCGGGGTCTGGCACGCCCGTCCGACGGGCCTCTCGCCGCCGGGTCACAGGCCTGCGCAGCACGAGCACCGCGACGCCGATGAGCGCCAGGACGGTGAGGCCCACGACCAGGATCTCTCCGATGGGGACCATCGCCGCAGCGTAGGGCGCGTGCGCCGCTGCGCGGCCGGGCCGGCGAGGGTCGTCGCCGTGCGAGTCGGTGGGGCCGCGCTCGGACCAGCACAGGCTGCCCGCGCTCGTCCCGGCCAGCACGACGCCGGCCTCCCAGCACCGCCGGAGCACCGACGGCAGGCCGTGCTCGCGTCAGGCGGACAGCGCGTGGGTGATGAGGTCCCAGACGGAGCCGTCGCCGGGGCGTGGGTCGAGCAGGCCGGAGAAGGCGAGGACCTGACGCCGCTCGGACTCCGTGCCCGCATCCTCCGTCGCCTGGTGAGCAGCCGCACACCCGTCCGGCACGGGGATCCCCGCGCTGGCGACTTAGGGTCACCTAATGAAGTCGAGCAGTGCTCTGGTCCGTGTCTCGTCGGTCGCTGGTGTCGCCGTCGTCGTCCTCTCGGGGTGCTCGGCGGGCACGTCGGGGGAGAGCGCCGAACCGACGCGGACGGTCGCGACGAGCCTGGGGACGGTCCAGGTCCCCCTGGAGGTCGACTCGGTCGTGGTCGTCGAGGGCCGGCGTGACCTGGACGTCGTCCTGGCGCTGGAGCTGCCGCTGGTCGGCTTCCCGGTGGACAGCGACAGCGCGTCCTTCGACCTGGAGGCGCCCCTCGGGGACGCCCTGGACGAGGCGAGGGCCGAGGGCGCGCGGGAGCTGTTCAACCGCAACGAGGTCGACCTGGAGGCCATCGCCGCGGCCGACCCCGACCTGATCGTCGGCCGGGACGAGGACGTCGAGCGCGTCTACGACCAACTGAGTGCCATCGCGCCGGTCATCCCGCTGTCGTCGGTGGCCTCGGGCGGTGCCTGGCAGGACGACCTGCGCCTCGTCGCCGAGGCGACCGGCCGCGACGACCGCGCGGCCGAGCTCGTCGCCGCCTACGACGCCCGGGTGCAGGAGCTCTCCCGGCAGTACACGCAGCAGATCGCCGAGACCGTAGTGCTGCCGCTGGACTGGGCCCCGGAGGGCAGTGGTGTGGTCAATTCCCGCCTGCAGACCGAGGTCCTGACCGACCTCGGTGCCGTGTTCGGCTCGGCGGTCACCGCGGCCCGCGACGCCGGGGGGACGGCGGAGTACGGCCCGGAGGAGCTGGTCACCGCGGCCGGCGACGCCGATGCCCTGCTGCTGATCGTGGACACCCCGGAGGAGATGACGTCGCTGGCCGCGGACCCGCTGTGGCCGTTGCTGCCCGCGGCGGGCACCGACCGGGTGGTCCGCACCGACAAGTTCACGCACGAGGGCGGGCCGCTGACCGCGATGGCGGTGCTGGACCTGGCGGAGCAGCTGTACGCGGCCGGCTGACCGGCCCCCCGGAGGGGTGACCGCTCACAACGGAACTCGACAGCACTCAATTCGGCCCCGGCAGGGTCCGATGGTGGGGACATGACCTCCCTGGCCACCTCAGTGCCCGCTGCTGACGCGCAGCCCGGTCGCTCCACCCTCGTCCGCAACAACGTCACGACCGCCGGCCTGGCCGAGGGCCCGGTGATGGTGCTGGCCCACGGCTTCGGCTGCGACCAGGACATGTGGTCGCGTCTGGTGCCGTACTTCGCCGACACCCACCGCCTGGTCCTCTTCGACCACGTCGGTGCGGGTGCCTCCGACCCGGGCGCCTACGACGCCGCCACGTACGCCACGCTCGACGGGTACGCGGCCGACCTCCTCGAGGTCTGCCACGAGATGGGGCTGGCCGACGTCACCCTGGTCGCGCACAGCGTGGCCTCGATGATGGCCGTCGTCGCCGCGGCCGCGGAGCCCGACCTGTTCAGCGACCTCGTCCTCATCGCCCCCTCGCCCCGCTACGTCGACGACCCGGAGACCGGGTACGCCGGTGGCTTCAGCCGGGCCGACATCGACGAGCTGCTGGACTCCCTGGACTCGAACTACTACGCCTGGGCCGCGGCGATGGCGCCGATGGTGATGGGCACCCCCGACCGCCCCGAGCTGGGCACCGAGCTCACCGGGAAGTTCTGCGCGACCGACCCGACCATCGCCCGCGACTTCGCCCGGGTCACCTTCCTGTCCGACACCCGCGACGTGCTGCCCCGGGTGTCGACCCGCACGCTGGTCCTGCAGTGCTCCGAGGACCTGCTCGCCCCGCCCCAGGTCGGCGCGTACGTCCGCGACGCCCTCCAGGACGCCGTGCTGGCCCCGCTCGCCGCGACCGGGCACTGCCCGCACGTCAGCGCACCCGCCGAGACCGCCGCGGTCGTCCATGCCCACCTCGGCACCGGGCACTGACCTCGCGGTCCCGCCGGTCGCGGAGGAGCTCGACTTCGCCGGCCTGTGGGACGCCGCGCCCTGCGGCCTGCTGCTGACCGGACCCGGCGGCCTGGTCAGCACGGTCAACGCGACCTTCCTGGCCTGGAGCGGGTGGACCCGCGAGCAGCTCGTGGGGACGCCGTTCCACCGGCTGCTGCCGGTGGGTGACCAGATCCTCTGGTCCACCCACTGCCTGCCCCAGCTCACCATCGGCGGCGCGGTCAGCGAGATGGCCGTGGAGGTCAAGACCGCCACCGGGTAACGCCGCGCCGCGCTGGTCAGTGCCGCCCGCACGCCCGGGGACGACGGGCCGGCCCAGACCCGGATCGTCGTCTTCAGCGCCCACGAGCGGCGCAAGTACGAACTGGAGCTGGTGGCGGCCCGGCGCCGGGCGGAGGAGTCGGAGGCCCGGCGGGCCTCGGCCGAGGCCGACCTGCACCACCTGGCGCTGCACGACCCGCTCACCGGGCTGCGGAACCGGGCGGGCCTGATGGCCACCGTGCAGCAGTTCTGGAGCCGTGCCGGGGACCGGGGGGACCGGGTCGCGGCGCTGTTCATCGACCTGGACCACTTCAAGGCGGTCAACGACAGCCTCGGCCACGCCGCGGGCGACGCGCTGCTGCAGACGGTGGCGGGCCGGCTGCAGGCGACCGCGCGGGCCGGTGCGGTCGTCGCCCGGCTGGCCGGGGACGAGTTCGTCGTCGTCGAGCTCGGCGTGACCCCCGGCGACCTCGCGGCGTGGGCCGAGCGCGTGCTCACCGCGCTGCAGGCGCCGCTGGTCCTGGAGGGGCTGGAGGTGGTGGTGACGGCGTCCATCGGCGCCGCCGTGCAGACCTCCGTCGACGAGCCGTTCGAGGACCTGCTGAGGCACGCCGACGGCGCCATGTACTCCGCCAAGGCCCGCGGCCGCAGCGGCTGGCTGGTGCACGACCCGGGTCAGCCCGACGCCACGACCAACCGGCTCCGGCTGCTGGGGGAGCTGCGCCAGGGCATCGAGCGGGGGGAGCTGCGGCTGCACTTCCAGCCCCGGCTCGCCGTCGCCAGCCAGCAGGTGGTCGGTGCCGAGGCGCTCGTCCGCTGGCAGCACCCGACGCAGGGCCTGCTCCCGCCGGACACCTTCATCGACCTCGCGGAGAGCTCGGGCCTGGTCCGTGAGCTGGGCGGGTGGGTGCTGGACGCCGCGGTGGAGCAGGCCCGGTCCTGGCAGGAGCCCGGGCACCCGCTGCGGGGCGTGGACGTCGCCGTCAACCTCTCGGCCCGTCAGCTCGCCGACCCCCAGCTGCTCTCCCGGGTCACCGGGGCGCTGGACCGGCACGGTCTGGACGCCGCCCGGCTGGTCCTGGAGATCACCGAGACCGCGCTGATGCTGGACCCGGCGGCGGCGCTGGAGACGCTGCGGGCGCTGGCGGCGCTGGGGGTCGCGCTGGCGATCGACGACTTCGGCACCGGTTACTCCAGCTTCACCTACCTGAAGACCTTCCCGGTGGACGAGGTCAAGATCGACCGGTCCTTCGTCGCCGGCCTGTGCACCGACCCCGGCGACCGGGCCATCGTCGCCAGCTGCATCCAGCTGGCCCGGGCGATGGGGGCGCGCTCGGTCGCCGAGGGCGTGGAGGACGTCGACCAGCTGCGCGAGCTGGTCGCCCTGGGCTGCGACCAGGCGCAGGGCTTCCACTGGGCGCCGGGGTAGCCGGCCCCGGAGCTGGCCACGTGGGTGGTCTCCCGCGACCACCCCTGACCGGGGGTGGCGTGGGGGCGTGCGCGGCCGGTCTACTGCGCGGGAAGATGTGTCCCGACGCGGCCCGCACCCTCGAGCGGGCTCGAGCACCGGAGGCGACCGTGGCCAAGAAGAACAGCAAGAACGCGCACCTGGTCGAGCCGACCTGGGGCCAGTCCGAGGACGGCGGCCCGCCGCTGACCGAGCTGGTCAGCGAGATGACCGGCTCGCTGTCCCCGTTCGGCGAGGACCACGCCTTCCCGCTGCCGGCCGACCGGCTGCGCTACGCCCACCCGACGGACAAGCCGAACCGGGCCGGCGTCCAGCTGCGCCCCGGCGAGCAGGCATGACCACCCCCGCGCTGCCGTCCTACAGCAGCGGCACCTCCACGGTGCCCCTGCTCGGCGACACCATCGGGGCCAACCTGGACCGGACGGCAGCGCGGGTGGGCGACCACGAGGCGCTGGTCGAGTGCGCCACGGGTCGCCGCTGGACCTACCCGCAGCTCGTCGACGACGTCGACGCCTGCGCGCTGGGCCTGGACGCGCTCGGCGTGCGCAAGGGCGACCGGGTCGGCATCTGGGCGCCCAACTGCGCCGAGTGGGTCTTCGTCCAGTACGGCACCGCCAAGCTGGGCGCCGTCCTGGTCAACATCAACCCGGCCTACCGCACCCACGAGCTGTCCTACGTGCTGGAGCAGGCCGGCATCTCCGTGCTGGTCGCCGCACCGTCGTTCAAGACCAGCGACTACCGGGCGATGGTCGCCGAGGTCCGCGACAGCACCCCGGCGCTGCGCGAGGTGCTCTTCATCGGCGACCCGGGGTGGGACGCGCTGATGGCCACCGGTCGGGCCGCCGACCACGGGCTGCTCGCCGAGCGCGAGGCGCAGCTGTCCGCCGACGACCCGATCAACATCCAGTACACCTCGGGGACGACGGGCTTCCCCAAGGGCGCCACGCTCACCCACCACAACCTGCTCAACAACGGGTTCTTCGTCGGTGAGGGCTGCGGTTACACCGAGGCCGACCGGGTCTGCATCCCGGTGCCGTACTACCACTGCTTCGGCATGGGCATGGGCAACCTGGGCTGCACCTCGCACGGCTCCACGATGGTCGTCCCGGCCCCCGGCTTCGACCCCGCGCTGACCCTGCAGGCGGTGCAGGACGAGCGGTGCACGTCGCTGTACGGCGTCCCGACGATGTTCATCGCCGAACTCGCGCTGCCCGACTTCGCCGACTACGACCTGTCCAGCCTGCGGACCGGGATCATGGCCGGGTCGCCCTGCCCGGTCGAGGTCATGAAGCGGGTGGTCGACGAGATGGGCATGGCCGCGGTGACCATCTGCTACGGGATGACCGAGACCTCGCCGGTCTCCACCCAGACCGGTGCCGACGACGACCTGGACCGCCGCACGTCCACGGTCGGGCGCACGCACCCGCACCTGGAGAGCAAGGTCGTCGACCCCGAGACCGGGCTGACCGTGCCCCGGGGGACCACCGGTGAGCTGTGCACCCGGGGCTACTCGGTGATGCTGGGTTACTGGGACGAGCCGGCCAAGACCGCCGAGGTGCTCGACGCGGCCCGCTGGATGCACACCGGGGACCTCGCGGTGATGGACGCCGAGGGCTACGTGAACATCGTCGGCCGGATCAAGGACATGGTCATCCGCGGCGGGGAGAACGTGTACCCGCGGGAGATCGAGGAGTTCCTCTACAGCCACCCCGACATCGCCGACGTGCAGGTCATCGGCGTCCCGGACCAGCGCTACGGCGAAGAGCTGATGGCCTGGGTGCGGCTGCGCCCGGGTGCGCCCGAGCTGACCGCGGAGGGGCTGAAGGAGTTCTGCGCCGGCAAGCTGGCGCACTACAAGGTGCCCCGCTACGTCAAGGTCGTCGAGGAGTTCCCGATGACGGTGACGGGCAAGGTGCGCAAGGTCGAGATGCGCGAGACGTCGACGGCCGAGCTCGGCCTCGCCGAGGTCGCCACCGCCTAGGTGTACTGCTCGGTGACGTTGGTGCACCGGGTGATGGGTGGGAGGTTGCCCAGGGCGGTGTGGGGCCGGT
>NZ_CEEDOS010000052.1:0-27023 GCF_979256525.1 Klenkia sp. AC732
CCGCCGCCCCCACCACCACCGGCTGAGGGGACCGGCCGCCGCGACCCGCCAGGTGGCGGGTCGGGAGGCCCGATCCGCGTCGTCCCGACGGTTACCCCGGTCACACCCGGCGGGCCAGGCTCGTCAGGCCCGGGCACCGGTGCCCGGCACGGCGAGTGGAGGCACGCGATGGCACGGACCGAGAGCGGCAGGATCGACGGCGCCAGGATCGACGAGGTGCTCGCCCGGGCGGTGGAGTCCGGCGAGGTGCCGCACGTGGCGGCGATCGTCGCCGACCGGGACGGCGTCCTCTACGAGGGCGGCGCCGGGGTCCGGGTCGTCGGGGAGAGCACCGACCCGGTGACGACGTCGACCCAGTTCCGGATCATGTCGATGACCAAGATGGTCGCCACGACGGTGGCCCTGCAGCAGGTCGAGCGGGGCGAGCTGGACCTCTCCGCCCCGGTCGCGGACTACCTGCCGGAGTTCGCCGACCTGCAGGTGCTCACCGGGTTCGACGGGGACACCCCCCAGTACCGTCCGCCGGCCAGCCAGGCCACGGTCCAGCAGTTGGTCACCCACACCTCGGGTCTCGGGTACTGGTTCTGGAACGCCGACCTGGTCCGCTGGGAGGCCGCCACCGGCACCCCGAACGTCGTCCCCGGGACGATGGCGGCCTTCCGGGCGCCGCTGACCGCGGACCCGGGCACCTCGTTCGTCTACGGCATCAACACCGACTGGCTCGGCCGGGTGGTGGAGACCGTCGCGGGCACGACGCTGGACCGCGCCGTCGCCGAGGGCGTCACCGGCCCCCTGGGGATGCACGACACGATGTTCCTGCTCGACGAGCAGCGCGCCGGCAACCTGGTCACGGTGCACGTGCCCGGCGAGGACGGCGGCTGGACCTCGGCCGGGGAGATCCTCAACCAGTCCCCGGAGTGGTTCGCCGGTGGCCACGGCCTCTACTCCACGCCCCGCGACTACACCCGCTTCGAGCGGGCCCTGCTGCGCGGCGGGGAGCTCGACGGCGTCCGCATCCTGCGCGAGGACACCGTGGACGCGGCGTTCACCAGCCAGCTCGGCGACATCGCCTTCCCGACCGAGATCCCCACGGCCGACCCGGCGATCACCGACACGTTCCACACCGGTCCGGGGTGGACCTGGGGCCACGGCCTGCTGATCAACACCGTGGACGTCCCCGGCGGCCGGCGGGCCGGTACCGGGGCGTGGGCCGGGCTGTTCAACACGCACTTCTTCATCGACCGGACGACGGGGATCTGCGCCTCGGTCTACACCAACAGCCTGCCCTTCATCGCCCAGGGCGGGGCGTGGAAGACCTACACCGACGTCGAGCGGGCGGTGTACGCCTCGCTCTGACCACCCCGGACGTGCGGCCGGCCCTCGAGACCAGGGGGTCGGCCGCACCCAGGCAGGATGACCGCACCCCACCGGCGCGAGGAGGAACACCGTGGACACCCCTCCCCGGCCCGCGTTCGACCCGGAGCTCAAGGCCGGACTGGCGGTGGTCGGCGGCATGTTCCCCCCGACCATCACCCCGGACCTCATCGGGTTCATGCGCACCTCCTACGCCTCACCGCCGGTCGAGGGCACCCTCCGGGACCGCCGGATCACCCGGGTCGACCGGGAGGTCCCCGGTCACCGGGGCGACCCCGTGACCGTCTCGGTGCTGACCCCGCACGGCACCTCCGGGCGGCGTCCCGGTGTGTTGTTCGTGCACTCGGGCGGGCTGGTGTTCGGCGACCGGTTCAGCGGCATCGACCTGGTGCTGGACTGGGTGCAGCACCTGGGCGCCGTCCTGGTGACCGTGGAGTACCGCCGGGCCCCCGAGCACCCCGAGCCGTTCCCCCGCGAGGACGTGTACGCGGCCCTGGAGTGGACCGCCTCCCACGCCGGCCAGCTCGGCATCGCCACCGACCGGCTGCTGGTGTGCGGCGCGAGCAGCGGCGGGGGGCTGGCCGCCGGCCTGGCGCTCGCCGCCCGGGACCGCGGCGGACCGGCGCTGTGCGGGCAGGTGCTGGACTACCCGATGCTCGACGACCGCGGCACCACGCCCTCCACCCACCAGTTCGACGGCGTCGGCGTCTGGGACCGGGTGAGCAACGAGACCGGCTGGACGGCGCTGCTGGGCGAGGCCCGCGGCGGACCCGACGTGTCGCCCTACGCGGCACCGGCCCGAGCCACCGACCTGGCCGGACTGCCACCGGCCTTCATCGACGTCGGGTCCGCGGAGGTCTTCCGCGACGAGGCGATCGACTACGCCACCGGCCTCTGGCGGGCCGGGTCCTCGGCCGAGCTGCACGTGTGGAGCGGGGCCTTCCACGCCTGCGACGTCTTCGCCCCGCACACCGCCGTCGCCCGGCAGATGATCCGCGCCCGTGACGCCTGGGTCGAACGGGTCCTCGCGGACTGAGCCGGGACCTCCCCCCGGGCCCCCGACCGGGGCTACTGTCCGGGCACCGCGCGAGACGAGGACGTGACGTGCAGGAGCTGCTGGGCCGCATCACCCGCCTGGACCCGCAGGCCAGCCTCGCGCTGCGGGTCATCGCCTGCTTCGACGAGCTCACCGTCGGCAACGTCAACACCCGCGGTCTGCTGGCCGCGGCCGCCTCGCTGGCCGGCTGCGTCGCCGGCTTCGGGCAGCAGCGTCCCGCGCGCACCGTCCGGGTCACCCCGCGCGGCGAGCTCGCCGAGCCGCTGACCACCCCGGCCGGCTCACCACCGGCCGCGGCCACCGCCGTCCCGGCCGCCGCCGGGACGTGCGTGTGGCTGGAGCGCACCGGCCCGGCCGAGGCCAACGACGCCATCGTGCTGGAGCGGCTGGCACTGGCCGTCCGGCTGCGGCACGACCGCCGGCCGGGCACGCCCGATGCCCGCCGTCACCTGGCCGTGCTGGTCGACGGCACGCTGCCCGACGACCACCGGCGCACCGCAGCCGCCGCCCTGGGGCTGTCCGCCACCGCCAGCCACCGGGTGGTGGTCGCGCCGCTGTTCGCCGTCTGGACCGAGCACCCCGGCGGGCCCGAGGACGTCGTCCCCACCGCACACGGGCCGCTGCACACCCTCGTCGTCCCGGCGGTCACCACCCAGGTGCAGGCCGGGCCGTGCGGGGTCGGCGTCGCCACCACCCCGGACCACCTGGACCACTCCTTCCGCACCGCCGTGGTCGCCCTGCGGCTGTGCGCCCGGGGCGCCACCAGCTCGGTCGGCGCGGACGCCTACGCCGGGCTGGTGAGCATGTTCGCCGAGGAGCCCCCCGGGGCGCACCACCCCGACGTCGAGCTGGTCGCCGCGATCACCGCCCACCCCTGGGGCGCCGAGACGCTGGACGCACTGGTCACCAGTGGATCGGCCCGCCAGGCCGCCCGCACCCTGGGCATCCACCACAGCACCCTGCAGGGCCGGCTGGAGACGACGACCGCCACCCTGGGCTTCGACCCGCTCGACGGCTTCGGCCGGGTCCGGGTGGGGGTGGCCTACCTGGCCTGGCGGCTGCGGACCAGCCGGGTGCTGGACCTCCCCGCACCCACCACCGGACACTGAGCCGCGACCTCCCGCCGCACGGCCGGCGACGACCGGGGATGCTGGTCGGCGTGTCACCGACCCTCCGCCGCGCCGCCGTCCGCGCTGCCACCGCCGCCGCCCTCGCCGTCCCCGCCGCGCTGATCGGCCGGGCCGCCTGGGGCATCCCCGCGAGCATGGGCGCCAGCCGCCGCCGGCTGCGGCCGCTGGTCACCGGCTCCCCGCACTTCTCGGAGGGGAAGTTCCGCAACACCGTGGCCACCACGACGATGCAGCCCGGCTCGACCGGTGACTTCGTCCGCGAGGCGCGCAAGGGCCGGCGCGCGGGCGTGCCGAGCTCACCGGTGCCGCTGGTGACCCCGCAGCTGCCCACCGAGGCCGCCGAGCTCGCCGTCACCTGGTTCGGGCACGCCAGCGCCCTGCTCGAGGTCGACGGCCACCGCGTCCTGGTCGACCCGGTGTGGGGCGAGCGGGTGTCCCCGTCGGCCGTCGTCGGGCCCAAGCGGCTGCACCCGGTGCCCGGTCCGCTGGAGGAGCTGCCGCAGGTCGACGCGGTGCTCATCAGCCACGACCACTACGACCACCTGGACCTGCCCACCGTCCGCCGGCTGGTCCGCGAGCAGACCGCCCCCTTCGTCGTCCCGCTGGGCATCGGGGAGCACCTGCGCGGCTGGGGCGTGCCCGAGGACCGGGTCGTCGAGCTGGACTGGGACGGCACCCACCGGGTCGGCGGGCTGACCCTGGTCTGCGCCGAGGCCCGGCACTTCTCCGGCCGCGGCCTGTCCCGCGACGACACGCTCTGGTCCTCCTGGGTGGTCGCCGGGCCCCGGCACCGGGTCTTCTTCGGCGGCGACACCGGGTACCACCCGGCGTTCGCCGCGATCGGCGCCCAGCACGGCCCCTTCGACCTGACCCTGCTGCCCGTCGGGGCCTACAGCCCGCAGTGGCCGGCGATCCACATGGACCCGGAGGAGGCCGTCCGCGCGCACGGCGACCTCGGCGGCGACGTGTTCCTGCCGATCCACTGGGCGACCTTCAACCTGGCCTTCCACCCGTGGGCCGAGCCGATCGACCGGCTGCTGGCCGCGGCCGCCCGGTCCGAGGTGTCCGTCGTCGTCCCCCGGCCCGGGGAGCGGCTGGACCTCTCGACGTCCACCCCGACCACCACCGACTGGTGGACCGCGGTCAGGTGAGCCCGGCGAGCGCCGCAGGCAGGTCCCGCAGGTCGGTGACGACGACGTCCGGCGCGGGACCGGCCGGGTCGACCACGTGGCCGGGCCGGGCCACCCGGACCACCCGCATGCCCGCCTCGAGGGCGCCGCGGGTGTCCCGGGCCGATGCCGGCACGTGCACCTGGACGCCGGCCTCGACGGCCCGCCGGTAGAGCAGCGCGGCCGGCTTGTAGGCGTGCAGCCGCTCGCTGGTGAGCCGGTCCTGCTCGGCCACCAGCGGGGCCACCCGGGTGCGGGCGAGCAGGGCGTCGTCCACGTTGGACAGCACCCCCACCCGGTGCTCCCGGGCCAGCGCGGGCAGCGCCGACTCGACGTCGGGCCACAGCGGCCAGTCCGGCAGCGAGGTCAGCAGCGCCGCCGTGGCCTCGGCCGCCCCGGACCAGCCGCGGGCGGCCCAGGTGCCGGCCAGCGCCCGCCGGCAGTGCTCGGCGAAGGGCACCCACCCGGGCAGGTCACGCTGGGAGGCCTTGTTCCGGGCGTCCCAGTCGTCGTAGAGCTCCCCGCCGTCGGCACCCACCGGGGCGACGGCGGCCAGCGCGGCCCCCGCACCGGTCCGGCTGTCGACCAGGGCGCTGAAGAGGTCGATGGTCACGAACACGGCGGGAAGGGTTGCACAGGGTCCACAGCGGGCACCCAGGATCGACGACCGGGGCCGCTGTGGCGCCGGCACACCGATGGAGGGTCGACCATGGCCGACAGGGACACCACACCCGGCGACACACCGGCCGACGCCGTCGGGCGGCACGGCACGGACCCGCAGACCCAGGCGTACGGCGCCACCCCGGCGGGTGCGACGCCGGCCGGCGCCACCTCCGGCGCGGGGTACGGCAGCACCGACCGGCACGACCGGGACGGCGACGGCCGCGACGACCGGCTGGAGCGGGCCGGGACCCGGGTCCACGACCGGGACGGCGACGGCGTCGACGACCGGCGTCAGCAGGCCGTCGACCGGGACGGGGACGGGCGCGACGACCGGACCGGCGCCGCGGTGCCCACCACGGCCAAGGAGATGGCGGCGGTCCAGCGGGCCCGCTTCGGCGGGCTGCACATGGGCTCGGCGTTCTTCGGCTGGCTGTGCGCGACCGGCGTCGCGGTGATCCTGCTGGCGGTCCTGTCCGCCGCCGGGCTGGCTTTCGGGCTGAACACCGGCGTCGACACCGCGGACGAGGCGGTCGACCAGGCCAGCACCGGCATCGGCCTGGGTGCGGCGATCGCGCTGCTGGTCGTGCTGTTCCTGGCCTACCTGGCCGGCGGCTACGTGGCCGGGCGGATGGCCCGGTTCAACGGTGCCAAGCAGGGCCTGGGCGTCTGGCTGTGGCTGATCATCATCACCGTGCTGGCCGCGATCGCCGGCCTGGTGCTGGGCTCGCAGTACAACGTGTTCGACCAGCTCAACCTGCCGGCGCTGCCGGTGGAGTCCGGCACCGCCACCACGGCCGGGCTGATCGCCCTGGGCGCGGTGCTGGTGGTGACCCTGGTGGGGGCGCTGCTGGGCGGCAAGCTCGGCTCGCGCTACCACCGCAAGGTCGACAAGGTCGGTTTCGAGACCGTCTGACGGGTCTGAGGGGCGTCCCGTCCGGGGCGCCCCTCAGCGCAGCAGCTTGGACATCCGCCGGTCGGCCAGCGGCTTGCCGCCGGTCTGGCAGGTGGCGCAGTACTGCAGCGAGGTGTCGGCGAAGGACACCTCCCGCACGGTGTCTCCGCACACCGGGCACGGCAGCCCGGTACGGGCGTGCACCTGCATGGTGGCCCGCTTCTCGCCCTTGAGCGTCGCGGCCCTCTGCCCGACCTGGCGCTCCAGCGCAGCGCTCAACGTCGTCCGGACGGCGTCGTAGAGGCGCAGCACCTCCTCGTCGGTGAGCTTGTCCGCGGACTTGAACGGCGACAGCCGCGCCACGTGCAGGATCTCGTCGGAGTAGGCGTTGCCGATCCCCGACAGCAGGGTCTGGTCGGTCAGCGCGCCCTTGAGCTGGCCCTTGCGCCCGGCCATCAGCGCCCCGAACGCCTCGACGTCCACCGCGAGCGCATCGGGGCCCAGCCGGGCGATGCCGGGCACCTCGGCCGGTGACCGGACGACGTACACGGCCAGCCCCTTGCGGGTGCCCTGCTCGGTCAGGTCGAAGCCGGCCCCGTCGTCCAGGTGCACGCGCAGGGCCAGCGGGCCCTTGCCCGGCTTGGGCGGCGCGGTGGGCAGCTCGGCACGCCAGTGCAGCCAGCCCGCGCGGGCCAGGTGCACGACCAGGTGGACCCCGGAGACGTCCAGGTCCAGGAACTTGCCGTGCCGGCCGGCACCGGTGACCTCGAGCCCGGCCAGCGCGCTCAACGGCGGGTCGAAGGTCTTGATCGTCTGGATGCCGGTCAGGTCGACGCGGGTGACGACCCGGCCGACGGCGTTCTCGCGGAGGAACGCGGCCAGCGCCTCCACCTCGGGCAACTCGGGCACGGGCCCATCGTCGTCCGCGACCGGGGTGTCGTCCACCGGCGGCACCCGGACGAGGGGCCCCGTGCCGGCACGTCGGGACCTGCTCCGGACGGGTGGCCCGGGCGCCGCCGGAGGTCAGCGCACCCCCGGACCTGCCGACCCTCCTGGTGTGCACCTCTCCTCCAGCATGCGGGCCCGCCACCCGCGTCGGGCCGCCCGCACGGCCGCCGGCGTCCTGGGCGCCGGCAGCGCCGTCCTCACCGTCTTCTCCGTCATCGACCCCGCCACCCCCACCCTGGACGAACGCTGGGCCAGCTGGGCGGTGGCCGGCCTGGCCGCGCTCCTCGCCGCCTGCTGCTGGCGGGTCGACGCGCACCGCAGCGACCGACGGGGGCTGCTCACCGCAGCGCCGGCCGTGGGCGCACTGCTGATCTGCGTGCAGGCCTGGCACACCCGGGACGTCTCGGCGTCCGTGCAGGTCTTCCTCGCCCTGCCCGTCGTCGCGGCCGCCACCCAGCTGCGCGCCGCCGGTGCCGCGACCACCGTCGCCGTCGCGGTCGCGGGTGACCTGGTGGTCACGCTGCACCTGATGCCGGTCGGCGCCGCGCTCACCGACGTCGTCTTCGTCGGCACCACCCTGGCCGTGGTCGCCGTCGTGCTGGTCCGGCTGGAGGACAGCCAGGCCGCGGACAAGGCCGAACTCGCCCGACTGGCCGCCGTCGACACCCTCACCGGCCTGGTCACCCGGCGCGTCCTGGACGACGCCCTGGCCACCGCGCTCAGCTCGGCGGCGTCCTCCCAGGGGACGGCGCTGATCCTGGTGGACGTCGACGACTTCAAGGCCGTCAACGACGGTCACGGCCACCCCGTCGGCGACGACGCCCTGCGCCACCTGGCCACCGTCCTGGCCCGCTCGGTCCGCGAGGACGACGCCGTGGTCAGCCGGATGGGCGGCGACGAGCTCGCGGTGCTGCTGCCCGGCTGCTCCCCCGAGGTCGCCGCGGACCGGGCCGGTGACCTGGTCGCCGCCGTGCGGGCGTCGCCCCTGCCGCTGGCGGACGGCAGCTGGCTGCCGCTCACCGTCAGCGTGGGCGTCGCCCAGGCGCCGCGGCACGCGGTGGCGCTGCGCGAGCTGTACACGGCGGCCGACACCGCGCTCTACCAGGCCAAGCGCGCCGGCCGGGACCGGTGCGCCGTCGCCGTCGCCTGACCGGTCAGCGACCGGAGGGCAGAGCCCGCTCCCGGCGGGCCGCCACGAGCGCGTGCTCCGTCCGCGACCAGGTGGTGGACAGCGGTTCGAGTCCGGCCCGCATGCTGTGCGCGGTCGCCGTCGCGAAGCCGGCGCCCTCCAGCCGGGCCTGCACCAGGTTCGCCGTGCGGGCCACCTGGGAGGCACCCGCTCCCCCGGCCAGGACGCCCAGCTGTCGCGGGCCCACCCGGGCGAGCCGCAGGTCCCCGGCGGCCTCGCCGGCGACCGCGACCGCCCGGCGCAGCGAGCGCACCGTGCGGAGGACGCCCAGGTCGACCAGGACGAGGCCGACCGGGTCCCCGACCGGGGTCGACATCTCCTCCTCGGCGGCCAGCAGCCTCGCCCACCCGCGCCGGTCGGGCAGCCGGGTGGCGTCGTCGTGGTCGGCCAGGCTGCGCTCGTAGACCTCCTGCCGGGCGAGGGCCAGGGCGGCGATGTCGGCGCTCAGGGACGCCTGCAGGGCGGTGGCCTGCACGGTCAGCAGCGCGGCCCAGTCCCGGTCGTCGGGCTGCAGCGGTGCGGCACTCAGCCCTGCCAGCGACCCCAGCTCCTCCCCGGTGGGCGAGGTGAGGGAGACCCCCAGGTAGCCGCGGACGCCCCAGGTGGCCGCCACCGCCCGGACGTCGGGGTCCTCGCTGCGTTCCAGGTCGGCGACGACGACCGGCGCCGGGCCGGACAGCAGGTGGTGGCACAGGGACCGCCCCCGCCGGACGGGGGTGCCGGCGGGGTACCCGGCGGCTGCGCTGGACGACCAGCGCGAGCCGGGGTCGGCGGAGTGCGCGGCGGTCTCCAGGGCCAGCCCGGTCCAGGTGTCCTCGGTCATCCGGGTGACGGCCCAGGTGTCGACGCCCACGAGCGCGCTCAACAGGGTCAGTGACGCCCGGTTGCTGCGCACCGCCTCCCGTGGCCACGACCGGACCAGGGGCGCCGCGACCGCCGGGACCCCGGACCCGGTCCGGGCAGACAGGACCTCGACCGTGGGTGTGACGTCCGTGCCCTCCAGCGTCCCGCTGGAGGCAGTCCCGCGCGTCCGTGTCACGACAACTCCTTGGTTCTAGACGGTTCCGTTTCGGAGTCCCTCCCGGTATCGCCCCCACGAGGCCGGATCTCCAGTCGAACCCGCCACGGCCCCGGTGGCCGTGGTCACGCCAGCGCGACGGCCGCCGCCCGCACTGCGCGGGCACACCTGCGGTCCTGGGAAACAGGTCCCCGGTGCGGTCATCGCCATTCCCGATGGACAAGTCGACAAGTCCCAGAATGGCGCGAGATGAACACCGAAAACCTTTTCCCGGTTTCGCCTAGAATGTGAATCCCGCTTTCCGATCGTCGGATGGTCAGCCCGCCGGGTCGACGACGACCAGCGGCTCCGATGCCGTCGTGCCCCTGCACTCGGGCGGCCCGCGCCCCGTACCGGTGCACCACTCCCGCTCACCCACCCCACACCCGAGGAGCCGTCATGTCGGCAGTCCCGTCCGCCCCGCCCCGCGCCTGGTGGGGCAACCGCAGCCTGAAGCTCAAGGTGCTCACCACGGCCGCCGTCGGCGCCACGGTGTCCGTCGTCATCGGCGTCGTCGGCATCACGGCCACCAACAGCGCCGCCCGCGCCGGCCAGGACATCTACAGCGACAACCTGCTGAGCGTCTCGGCGTTGGCCGACCTCAACACCACGGTGATGAACCTGCGCATCGCCACCCGGGACGTCGTCCTGAACCCCCCGGAGGACACCCAGGCCGCCCTGGACAAGGTCGCCAGCACCCAGGCCGACTACGCAACGGCCATGTCGGCCTACCGGACCACCGGGCTGACCACGGAGCAGGAGACCCTCGCCGACAACGTGGACGCCTCGATCGCCGAGTGGGGCGCGTTCTTCGACGGCACGCTGCGGGAACTCGCCGTCGCCAAGGACGTGTCCGGCTGGTACCAGGCCAACAAGTCCGGCCGCTCCCTGACGACTGCGATGGAGAACCTCCAGGGCCTGCGGACCATCGAGTCCGACATCGCCGCAGCCCGCTCGACCAGCGCCCAGGACCAGGCCGCCGCCGCAGCGACGACGACGCTCGTCGTCCTCGCGATCGGTGTCGCCCTCGCCGTCGCCCTGGGCTGGTTCATCGCCGCCGGGCTGGCCCGTGGCCTGCGTCGGGTCCAGGCCACCGCCGACGCCCTGGCCGCCGGTGACCTGACCAGGACCAGCGACCTGACCACCGACGACGAGCTCGGGCAGATGAGCCGCTCACTGGACGCCGCCGCCGCCTCCCTGCGCACGCTGATGACCTCCGTCGTGGCCTCCGCCGACGCCGTCGCCGCCTCCAGCGAGGAGCTGTCCGCCTCCTCGGCCCAGATCTCGGCGTCGGCGCAGGAGACGTCGCTGCAGTCCGGGGTGGTGTCCAGTGCCGCCGACGAGGTGTCCCGCAGCGTGGCCACCGTCGCCGCCGGCGCCGAGGAGATGTCCGCCTCGATCCGGGAGATCGCGCAGAACGCCAACGAGGCCGCCCGCGTCGCCGCCACCGCGGTGACCGAGGCCGAGGCCACCAACGCCACCATCACCAAGCTGGGGCTCTCCTCCAAGGAGATCGGCGACGTCGTCAAGGTCATCACCTCCATCGCCGAGCAGACGAACCTGCTGGCCCTCAACGCCACCATCGAGGCCGCCCGCGCAGGCGAGGCCGGCAAGGGCTTCGCGGTCGTGGCCAACGAGGTCAAGGAACTGGCCCAGGAGACCGCCCACGCCACCGAGGACATCGCCCGCCGCGTCGAGGCCATCCAGGCCGACACCGGAGGCGCCGTCGCCGCGATCGGCCGCATCGGTGAGGTCATCGACCAGATCAACGACTACCAGCTCACCATCGCCAGCGCCGTCGAGGAGCAGACCGCCACCACCAACGAGATGTCCCGCAGCGTCGCCGAAGCCGCCAGCGGCTCCACCGAGATCGCCACCAACATCAGCGGCGTCTCCACCGCGGCCGGCACCACCACCGAGGCACTGGGCCAGACCCGGGTCGCCGTGGACGAGCTGTCCCGGATGGCCGCCGACCTGCGCACCACCGTCGGCCGCTTCACCTACTGACGACCCGGGGTGGCGGCGTCGCACCGGCGCCTCCACCCCTCGAGCCGGCAGGCCGGCACCCGCGGGTGCCGCACCACCGGGCCACCGCTGTCCACACCGCACCGACCCGCCCGGAGAGCGTCATGTCCTACACCCTCGTCAGCGCCGCCGTCCTCGGCTACGAACTCGCCCGCATCCCGGCCGGCCCGGCCCTGGCACACACCCTGCTCACCGGCCTGACCGCCGACAGCCCGACGCTCTTCCAGCTGGCGACCGGCGGGCGGCGCCGACGCACGACCCTCCCCCACGACCGGGCACCCCTGCAGCTGAGGTCACTGCCAGAGCACATCAGCCCCACGGACACCCTGGGGACGCTGACCGCCACGCTGGACGCCACACGCCTGGACGACACCACCGCCCTGGACCGGCTCATCAGGACCGAGGTCCTCGGGCCGGACTGCCCGGCGGTGGAGGGGCTGGGCGAGGACCTGCGCGACCTCGCCGCGGACGTGCTCGTCGAGCTGGCGACAGCCGCCTGGGCGTCCCACGGAGAGGACCCCCACGACCCGCTCAGCAGCGACCCGACGTCACTGGGGCTGCCCGCCACCCCCGTGGGACCGGGAGAGCTGGGTCCCCACGGTGCCGCCGTTCTCGCCGTGCTCGGCTCCCTCGACACCCCGCAGGGCCGGACAGGCTGGGCCGGCAGCCGGGCGGCAGACCCCGCGGCCTGGTCGACGGCCATGCACCAGGCCTGCTGGGCCGCCCACCTCAGCGGACGCGTGCGCGCCGCCGCGTGCGCACAGCTGCGCGGCGTCCTCGCCTTCCGCGCTGCCGGGTTCGGCCCGGACGAGATCGGCGACGGGGTGTGGAACGCCTACTCCGGAGTGCTGCAGGCCACCGTGGTCAGCGACCTGCTGGACGAACCCTCCCGCACGACGCTGATGGCCCCGGTGACGAGCTCGCCGCCCCAGGTCATCGTCGAGCAGTAGCGGGCGGACCTGATCCGGAAGTGTGACCTGGACTTCAGCTCGTCCGTAGGCGGCCGACAGTGGATCCAGCAACCCCTGCACCGTCGACCCCCTCTGAGCGGAGCCTCGTGTCCACCAGCCACGGCGCGTGTGACGTCGGTCCGCCCAGCGGAACGGCCACCACCGCCCCCGCAGCCCACGCTCTGGACGGGCTGGCCGCCCTGCGGTCGATGGTCGCCCTCGCCGAGGTCCCGGGCGAACCGGGGATCCTCGACGAGCTCGTCACCTCCGCCCGCCGCCTGCTGTCGGCCGACTTCGGCATCGCCATGCTCATGGGCCCCGACGGCCGGGCGACCGCGCTGACCCACCAGGGCATGACCACCGGCGAGGTCGCGTCCACGCCGCACCTCCCCCGCCCCCTCGGGCTCATCGGTGCCGTCCTGGGCGGTCAGGTGCTCCGACTGGCCCGGATGTCCGACCACCCCGCAGCGGCCGGGTTCCCGACCGGGCACGTGGCGATGGGCCCCCTGCTGGCCTCGCCCGTCACCGTCGACGACACCGTCCTGGGCGCCCTCTACCTGGCCCGCCGCCCCGGCGACCCGGTGTTCACCGCCGTGGACGAGGACGCCGTCCGGTCCCTGACCCGGATGACCGGTCTGGTCGTCGCCGTCCGTCGCCGCGTCGTCGACCGCCGGGAGGTCCTGGACGGGTTGGCCACCATGGGACTCGGGCTGCCCGAGACCACCACCCGCCCCCCGGCGGGCCTCACCGGGGCCATCGACCACCTCGTCGAGGCAGCCCGCACCGTGCTGGGGGTGGACGTGACGTTCCTGTCCCGGATCGCCGCCGGGGAGCAGACCGTCACCCACGTCAGCACCCGGGCCGGCGCCCCCGACGTCGCCCCGGGGCTGTGCCTGCCCGAGGACGACGGCTACTGCGCCGCCATGCTCTCCGGCGCACTGCCCTCCTCGGTCCCCGACACCCACGGTCACCCGTTGACCGCGGACCTGCCGATGACCGCGGAGCTGGGTGTCGGCTCCTACAACGGGGTGCCCGTGACGCTGGCCGACGGCAGCGTCCACGGCACCCTCTGCGCCCTGGACCGGGCCACCACCACCGCCGCCGACAGCACGTCCCGCACCGAGTCCCTGCACGTGGTGGCCCGCCTCGTCGCCCTGCAGGTCGACCGGCACCACGCCGCCCGGGCCCGCCGCACCGCCGACCGGGACCTGCTCGAGCCGCTGATCGCCGGGCCCCGCCGCCGCACGGTCCTGCAACCCATCGTCGACCTGCGCACCGGCACCCCGGTGGGCTACGAGGCGCTGTCCCGGTTCACCGACGTCCACGGCGGCGCCCTGCGCCCCGACCTCGTCTTCGCCGAGGCGGCCCGCCTGGGCCTGGGGGTGCGCCTGGAGCAGGCGGCGCTGGCCTCGGCGCTGCACCTGCTGCCCCGGATCCCCGCACCGGCCTACGTGTCGGTGAACCTCTCCCCGCAGGCCCTCGCCGACCCGGCCACCCACGACCTGCTCACCGCCGTGCCCGCCCACCGGTTGCTGGTGGAGATCACCGAGCACGACCAGGTGCTGGACTACCCGTCCCTGGCCCGTCTCACCGAGCACCTGCGCGGCCGCGGCATCCGCATCGCCGTCGACGACGCCGGTTCCGGGTTCGCCAGCCTCCAGCACGTCACCCGGCTGCGCCCCGAGGTCGTCAAGCTCGACATCGCCTTCGTCCGCGACGTCGACACCGACCGCGGACGGCGCGCCGTCGCCCGCGCCATGATCGCCTGCACCGCCGAGATCGGCGCCACCCTCGTCGCCGAGGGCATCGAGACCCCCGCCGAACTCGACCAGCTGCGCGCCCTGGGTGCCGAACTGGGTCAGGGGTACCTCACCGGCCGCCCCGAACCGGCCGACACCCTGCTCCCAGCCTCCGCGTCAGCACCGGTGCCGCGGGGGCACCCCGCACCCGCGAGCGTCTGACCGGTCCGTCACGGCCGCCCCGTCACGGCCGCCCCGTCACGGCCGCCTCGTCGCGCCCCGCCCGGCCCCGTCGCGGACCTGCACCCCCAGCTCGGCCAGGGCGTCGGCGACGGCGGTGCGGTGCTCGGTGGGCACCGGGCGCAGCGGGCGGGGCAGCACCGGCTCGGTGGCGTCGCCGATCGCGACGGCCAGGGCGGCGCAGGTGCGCAGGCTGCCGAACCGGCGGTAGAGCGCCCACACCGGCTCGAGGTCGGCCGCGGCCCGCACCGCACCGGCGACGTCGCCGGCCGTCGCGGCACGGGTCACCCGCAGGGCGTGCTCGGGCAGGACGGCGCCGATCATGGAGTACCAGCCGTCGCAGCCGTGGGTGAGCCCGATCGCGGCGGCCGGGTCACCGCTGATGCCCACGTGGTGGCCGGCGGGCAGGTGCGCCCGGAGGGCGCCGATGGTCCGGGCGGCGGCCTCGGGCACCAGTGACGGCGGCGGTGGGATCTTGACCGCCGCCACGTGCTCCAGCTGCGCGAGCCGGCCGTGCAGCTCGTCGGTGAAGGTGACGTGGGTGGTGCCGGGGTTGTCGTAGACCACCACCGGCACCGACGCCTGGGCCGCGACCGCGGCGAAGAGGTCGACCACCTCGTCCTCGGACAGCGGGTGGTACGACACCGGGGCCAGCAGCAGCCCCGCCGCCCCGGCCGCCTGGGCGGCCTCCGCGTGGGCGAGCACGTCACGGGTCCGCAGCGCACCGATGCCGACGACGACCGGGGTGTCCCCGGCGGCCTGCACGGCCAGCCGGGCGACCCGCGCCCGCTCGGCCCCGGTGAGGTAGGCGTAGTTGCCGGTGGACCCCAGCACACCGAGACCGTCGACCCCGGCGGCGGCCAGCCGGGCCACCAGGGCGCTGAAGGCCTCCTCGTCGATGCGTTCCTCGTCCAGCGGGGTGAGCGGGAAGGCGGTGAGGCCGGTGATCACGGTGGGGCTCCTCGGAGGTCGGTGACGTCGTCATCCTCGCGGGGAGGGCGGCCACGAGCTCATGGTCATGTCGACGACGACCCGGAGCTCGGACTCCCCCACGCCCGTGGCCGCCTGCACGGCGACGCCGTTGGCCACGGTCATCAGGTGCCGGGCGAGCAGCGCCGGGTCCGTACCGGCCGCCAGGTCACCGTCCTGCAGCGACCGCTCGAAGCGGTCGCGCAGGAGGGCGACCCCCGCTTCCCGCCAGGACGCCAGGACCCCCCGGGCCGCCGTGCCGGCGGACCCGACGGCGAGGGCGCCCTGCACCCCCAGGCAGCCTGCCGGGCTGGACGGGTCGGTCGTCGCCCGGACGGCGCCGTCGAGGAACTCCCGGGCGACCTCGCGGGCGGTGGGCAGTCCCACGGCCCGCAGCGCGTAGGCGGCCGCCGTCTCGGTGTACCGGGCCAGCACCCGCCCGAAGAGCTGCTCCTTGTTGCCGAAGGCCCGGTACAGGCTGGTGCGGGTGATGCCCATGGCGGCGGTGAGGTCGTCCAGGCTCGCCCCCTCGTAGCCCTGCGCCCAGAACACCCGCACGGCGGCGTCGAGCGCCGCGTCCGCGTCGAAGGCCCGGGGTCTGCCCGCCGGCCGTGCGCGTCCGGGTTCCACGGACCCACGGTAGCGCGTTCGGTACCGGTCGGTACACATCTGCTACGTTCCATTGTGTACTGATCGGTACCGAACCCAGGAGTGATCATGACCCGCGTCGTCCTCGTCACCGGCGGCACGTCCGGCATCGGACTGGCCCTGGCCGAGGCCTTCCTCGCCGACGGGGCCTCCGTGGCCGTCTGCGGCCGGTCGCCGGCCGCACTGGACCGCTTCCGCACCGCGCACCCCGAGGCCCTGGCGGTGCAGGCCGACGTCACCGACCCCGCGGCACGCCGCGTCCTGCTCGACGCGGTGGTCGACCGGTTCGGCCACCTGGACGTGCTGGTCAACAACGCCGGCAGCTTCGTGGAACGCGACTTCACCACCGGCCTGCGCGCCCTGGACGGCCTCGCCCAGGAGATCGACCTCAACCTGACCGCACCGATCCGGCTGACCGCCGAGGTGCTCGAGCGGTGGCCGACCCCCGAGGCCGTCGTCGTCGTCACGTCGGGGTTCGCCCTGGTCTCCCCCACCCGGGCACCCACCTACGGCGCCGTCAAGGCCGGACTGCACGGCTTCGCCGACGGCCTCCGGCGGCAGCTGGCACCCGCGGGCACGCACGTCCTCGAGGTGCTCCCGCCCACCACCGACACCCCGATGACCGCCGGCCAGGCGGTGGACAAGCTGTCCCCCGCCGACGTCGCGCGGTCCACCCTGGCCGCACTCGGCCGGCGCCGCCGCACCGCCACCCCGGGGGACACCCGCGTGCTGCCGGCCCTGCTCCGCCTGGCGCCCCGCACGGCCGACCGGGTGGTCGGGAGGCTCTGAGCGGCGGCGGCGGCGGCGTCGGCACCGGGGTCCGGACGACGACCGGTGACGCCGCTCAGCCGGACCGGTCGACCTGCTCCACCAGCACCGCGCGGGACGCGTCCACCTCCTCGGGCGGGGTGATGCCCAGGTCGGCGAGGTGGCTCAGCAGGAGTGGGCGGTCGAGCCGGTCCCGGATGCGCCGGGCGCGGCACCGGTCGACGTCCTCGAAGGGCAGCGGCGTCCCCGAGGCGTGCCAGGACCACCGCCCGTCCGTGGCCGACGCCGAGAGCGTCCGCTGCGGTGCCAGCGGTGGCTCGCCGTCCGGGCCGGTGACCCACAGCTGGGTCGCGGCGTGACCGGGCCCGTAGGGCGGGACGTGCTGGGCCATGACGTGCTGCACCCCCAGCCGCCGGGCGACGACCACGGCGGAGGCGGTGGGGTCGCCACCGTGCGGGGCGTCGTTCAGGTAGGCGGTCCACCGGCCCGCGGGCAGCAGGAGCTCCCGACGCCAGGGCGACTCCCCGGGCAGCAGCTCCGCCAGGCCACGCTCCGGGCTCTCGACGACCCGCGTCCGTTGCCCCAGACCGCTCCGCCACGCCACCAGGTCGGCGAGCACGACGTCCACCGGTGCGGCGAGGAACTGCACCATGCACCCCGCGGGGTGCGCCGAGCCGCCGAGGAGTCCGGTCACCACGCCAGACCACCACACGGCACCACCACACCGGACCACCGCGCCACGACCGGGACGGCCGACGGGACGCCGGCCGACCCACCCCCTCCGGGTCCCACGGATCCGGATTGGGCTTCAGCCCACGCCGTGGCGGCCGTTACTGCTGTCAGCGCGCCGTCCCGGGCGAGCCCGGAGAGCGGAGACCCTGCTGTGTTCCCCAGTCGCAACGCCCGCGTCGTCGATGCCCCTCCCGCGGACGACCTGGGCCAGGACGTCGACGCCGTGGCCGCGGTCATCGCCGCGCTGGCCCAGGCCACCGACACCAAGGGCGCCGTCGTGGCTGCGCTGACCGCGGTGCGAGAGGCCTTCGGGTACGCCTACGGCTCGCACTGGGTCATCGACCCCGCCGACGACACCCTGCACTTCTCCTCCGACTCGGGCTCGGTCAGCCCGGAGTTCGCCGCGGTCACCGCGACGGCCACCTTCGCGCGCGGCGTCGGCCTCTCCGGGCGGGCGTGGGCGACCCGGGACCTCGTCGTCACGGCCAACCTCGGCGAGATGACCGATTGCGTGCGGGCACCGGTGGCCCAGAAGGTCGGGGTGCGCTCGGGCATCTGCTTCCCGCTGTTCAGCGAGGGCAAGGTGACCGGGACGATGGACTTCTTCTGCATGAAGGAGCTCACCCCCTCCCCCCGCCGGCTGACCACGCTGCGCTGCGTGGGGACGCTGGTCTCCCAGGCCATCGCCCGGTTCGCCGCCGTGGCCGCCGATGCCAAGACCGCCCAGGACGTCGCCGCGGTCACCCAGGTGCTGCAGCAGCTGACCCTCACCGACGACGCCGACTCGGCCCTGCAGATCGCCCTGGACACGATCCGCGCCGAGTTCGGCTGGGCCTACGGCTCCTTCTGGCGGGTCGACACCTCGGCGCGGGTGCTGCGGTTCGAGCGGGAGTCCGGCGACGCCGGGCCCGAGTTCCGCGCCGTGACGCTGTCGGCGACCTTCGCGCCGGGCGTCGGGCTGTCCGGGCGCACCTGGGCCAGCCGCGACCTCTTCTTCGTGCCCGACCTGGGTCAGATGACCGACTGCGTGCGGGCACCCGTCGCCCAGCGCGCCGGGGTGAAGTCCGGCGTCTGCATCCCCGTGGTGTGCGACGGGGAGATCATCGGCACGATGGACTTCTTCGCCACCTGGACGATGGTGCTCTCCCCCGGCCGCGAGGCCGCCCTGCGCAACACCGCGTTCCTGCTGGGCCAGACGCTCAACCGGATCGCGTCCACCGACCGGCTGTCCACCGCCGGACGGGAGCTCGTGCTGTCCATCGAGGAGGTCGAGCGCAACGTCCTCTCGGCGACCAACGTCGCCAGCGAGGGCCGCACCCTGGCCGAGGAGGCCAACCGGGTCGTCGCCGAGCTCGGCGCCTCCAGCCGACAGGTCGGCAAGGTCGCCCAGACCATCGACAACATCGCCGCCCAGACCAACCTGCTCGCCCTCAACGCCACCATCGAGGCCGCCCGGGCCGGCGAGGCCGGCAAGGGGTTCGCGGTCGTGGCCAACGAGGTCAAGGAGCTGGCCCGGGAGACCGCCGTGGCCACCACCGACGTCAGCGCGAAGATCACCGCCATCCAGGAGCAGGTCGACGCCGTCGTCAGCTCCCTGGCCTCGATCGGCACCGTCATCGAGACGATCAACGAGACCCAGGCGGTCATCGGCGGGGTGCTGACCGAGCAGGTCGCGGTGACCCGGGCGATCCTGGGCTGAGCAAGCCGGCGCCCCGCGCCCGCCGGACCCGGGGCGCGTGCGTTGCCGCCGTCACGGCCCTCGGCCTGGATCCGGTCATGAACCAGCGCCCCGGGCACCACGCGATGGACTACGTCGAGATCGCGGTCGACGACCTGGCGCGCGCCCGGCCTTCTACGCCGCCGCCTTCGGGTGGTCCACCACCGACCACGGCGGGCGGCACGCCAGCATCCTGGGGCCGGACGGCAGCCACGAGACGGGCGGCCTGGACCCGTCCGGGCAGCCGGACCCCGGGGGGCCCTTCGTGCTGCTGCGGTCCCCGGACGTCGACGCGAGCGCGCAGGCGGTGACCGCAGCCGGCGGACGGATCGTGCGCGGCCCCTACGCCTTCCCCGGTGGACGCCGGTTCCACTTCCTGGACACCGAGGGCAACGAGCTGGGCGTCTACGGCGACTGAGCTCACCCGGGGAGCAGGACGATCTTTCCGCTGGTGGTGCGGGACTCGGCCAGGGCCAGGGCGTCCGATGCTTCGGTGAGCGGGTAGCGGGCGGCGATGGCCGACCGCCGGACGCCCTGGTCTGCGTCGGGTGCACGAGCCCGCACTGCGACGGTTGGGCGAGATCGTCAAGCTAGTGCGAGCTACGCAGCTGTAGCGACGCCGCCGCGTAATCGTGTTGGCACCTGCAGTTACGGTTCCGTCCAGGGCAGCACGGCTAAACGGGGAGAGCGCGTTGACCATCGAAGAAGAGATCATCGCCTGGGCGGCTACTCGCTCTGAGTGGAACAACCAGGTCCTGCAGGCCTTGATGACCGACACCGTCATTACTCCCGAGACGGTGGCCTCCATTGCCGACCACCTCATCGACGGGTCACCCGTGGCCCTGTCACCCGCTGAAGTCATCGAAGACGAACCAGCGACAGGCACGAGCACGGTCACCATCCACGGGATAAGTGACGTCTCCGAAGTCAATGCCCTTGCATCCCAGCAACACCTCTCCTTCTCGGCGTCGGCTCTGACCGTCGTCTATGGGGAGAACGGCAGCGGTAAGTCTGGCTACGCCCGCCTGTTGAAAGCAGCCGTGCGCGCTCGACACCGTGAAGACGTCCTCCCCGACATCTTCGCCCAGGCCGTTGGCGTCCCTGCGGCAGTCGTTCACTACGCCGTTGACGGTGTTGTCGAGTCAGCTTCGTGGCCCGGTGGCGCGCCGCCTGTGCTGCGCAAGGTCGCCTTCTACGACGAAGCTTGTGGAGACAGTTACGTCTCGAACGACATGGAACTCACCTACCGGCCGGCCGCGCTTGTCGACCTCGACCGCCTCATCGCCGTCTCGGACGCAGTTCGCAGTGAGCTCGACCAGCGCCTCAACCAGAATGCAGCGAAGACCAAGCCTCTGCCGCTGTTGAACGCCTCGACGACGACAGGTGAGCTGCTGGCGCGACTGACGTCGACGAAGACCATCCCGGACTTGGACGCGCTCGAGGTGCTGTTGAGGACAGCCGCCGAGGTACCTGAGGACATCGAGTCCCAGACCAACGAGGCCGAACGCGAGCACGCGAGGTTGAGCGCAAGCGACCCGGCCCTGGAGCGGAAGCGTTTCACCGACACCGCTCTGCGACGCGAGACCATCGCTTCCCACCTCAAGGCTCTCGACGACCTCCTGGGGACTGCTGCCATCCAGCACCTCAACACCCTGGCCTCAACGGCCCGGGAGCTGCGGGCAGCAGCGAGCGTGGCATCGGAGACCGGCTTTGGTTCTGAGCCAGTACCAGGGGTGGGAGCAACTACCTGGCGCTCTCTCTGGGAGGCAGCCCGGGCGTTCTCCGAAACTGAGGCCTACCCGGATCGCACGTTCCCTGCTGCTGAGACCCACGACGACGTCTGCGTCCTGTGCCATCAGCACCTCGACGGTGACGCCCGTCAGCGACTGACCCGGTTCGAGGCCTTCGTGCAAGACGACACCTCGCGTCGTGCAGGCATGGCTGAAGACGCGCTACGCCAAGCACTGGTGAAGGCTCTGGCGACCTTGCCCAGCGCCGGTCGAGCCGAGGTCGCCCTTGAACGACTGGCGGAGACCGGCGATCCGCTCGTTAATGTCGCACGAGATCTGCTCGCCACCTTCGACACCCGCCAAGACATGCTCACCGCGTGGGACCCGTCCCAGGGAGACCACGAACCCGGTGACACTCCTGCCGTGGGCGTGTCCGACACCCTGCTGGCCAAGGCCGCCGAGGACCGCACCCAAGCTGCTGCCATCGACGACGGGGGGTTTGCGGTCAGCTTGACCCAGGCGGCTCGCGTCCACGAGGACCTGCGCGCCAAGGTTGCTCTATCCGCCAGCTACGGGAACGTTGAGGCGGAGGTGAGCCGACGGCGCGAACAGATACGCCTGGAGAAGGCCAAAAGGGAAACTGACACCTCCTCGATCACGCGAAAGTCCAGCGAGCTGGCTCGCATCTTTGTGACCGAAGTCGTCCGGGATCGCTTCACCCGAGAGCTTGACCGCCTTCGCCTCGAGCGGGTCACGTTAAAGGACACGGGCGGCAGGAAAGGCCAACTGCTACACCGGCCAGCCTTCCTCGGTGCAGCTCGCAATGTCGCACTCGAGACCGTGCTGAGCGAGGGCGAACAGACTGCACTGGGTCTGGCTGGCTTCTTCACCGAGGCGCACTTCGACGAGAGCAAGTCGTCATTGGTCTTCGATGACCCGATCTCGTCTCTCGATGCGAACCGCCGCCGCTATGTCGCTGAGCAACTCGTCGGCCTTGCTGCGAACCGTCAGGTCATCGTCTTCACGCACGACTCGACGTTCGCAGCTGAGCTACGACGCGCTAGCCAGGAGAAAGAGGTGCCGTACACCCCGAGGTCGGTCGAGCGATCTGGGGCCAAGGTTCCTGGCATTTGCCAAAACCGTCACCCATGGGATGTCAAGGACGTCGATGACCGGCTCAGGTGGCTCGATGAGCACCTCGTGGACCTACGCCGCAACCGAACCACGATGGACTCGGACCAGTACGACGCGACTGTCAGCTTCTGGGCTGGTCGGTTGTCCATGACCTGGGAAAGAATTGTCTCGCTCGAGGTCGTCGGCCGTGTCTTCGACCGCGGCACCATGCAGGTCAAGCCAATGATGTTTCGAACCTTAGTTCACATCACCCAGGAAGACGACGCCGAGTTCCAGCGGGGCTACGGGCAGACTTCAAAGTGGGCCGCCCGTCACGACAAGAGTGCCGAGATCGACTACACCGCGCCAGAACTAGCAGAGCTAGACGCCGAGCTGGCGGCCATGCGGGCCTGGCGAAAGAAGATCAAAGCGTATGCGTCCACCAAGTAGCGACCGTTAGATAGAGGACATTCTCTATGGGTCCCATAACCGTTGCCCACCCTGGCTAGCGGCAAGGTCAAGACATGTCCCGAGACCACGACAACCCCTGGACGTGGCCGACCGCGCCACCCACGGCCGACACCGTGCAGCTGCGTGCGTTCTTGGACGACGACATCGTTGCCGCACAGGCCTTGTCCCGGGACCCCTATGCGCCGCTGATCGGCACCCTACCGTTTCAGGCCACCTGGGAAGAGGGGCAAGTCTGGGTGAACGCCCAGCGTCAGCGGTTGGCCGAGCGTGTTGGCTTCTCCTTCGTGGTTGCCGATCGAGACAGCGGTGAGTGCTTAGGGTTTGCAGGGCTGTGGCTGCGGCACCTGGATCAGGGGCTCGCAACGGCGGGTTACTCGATCCTGCCGGCAGCTAGGGGAACTGGCCGAGCCACCGGAGCGCTAAGAGCGCTTGCCACCTTCGCCTGGACCATGCCGGAGGTTGAACGGATCGAGTTGTACATCGAGCCGTGGAACGTCGCTTCGAAACGGGTGGCCGAACGCGCTGGCTTTGTGGCCAACGGTGGGAAGGTCCGCCATGAGATCGGCGGCGAGCTGAAAGACCTGGACCAGTACACCGCCTTCCGACCGTGATCCGCGCTGGAATCTGGCCTCCGGCGGCCTCACCCGCGGCGTCGATGAACTTGGCGGTTCGCGCAGGTGACCAGCACACCACCGCGGGCGAGCAGGCCAAACGCGGTGCGGGTGGTCTCCCCGCCCACGTTGTCGAAGACCGCGTCGACGCCGTCCGAGCCCAGCGCCGCATCCATGCGGCCAGCTCGGGGTCGGCGTGGTCGCCGGGCTCGACGCCGGCGGCCCGCAGCGCCTCGTGGTGCCGCGGCGAGGCCGCACCGACGACCCGAGCGTGTGGTGTCGAGCGGAGGCGCCCGTGGATCAGCGGACGGCGGACCGGGCCCGCGCGCTTACCAGGTCGACGGCCAGGGTGAGCAGCACCATCGCCACCAGCACGGTCGCCACGGCCGGCCAGTCGAAGGACGCGGTCTCCGCCGAGAGCAGGACCCCGATCCCCCCGGCCCCGAGCAGCCCGACCAGCACCGAGTCCCGGACGGCCACCTCCCACCGGTAGAGGGCGAAGGCCAGGGTGGGCCCGACGGCGCGGGGTGCGGTGCCGACCAGCCACGCGCCGACCGGCCGCGCACCGAGGGCGTCCAGCGCGGCCCGGGGGCGGGGGTCGAGCTCCTCGACGACCTCGGCGGTGAGCCGTCCCAGCACCCCGAGCGTGTACAGCCCCAGCGCGAGCGCCCCCGGCAGCACACCGGGCAGGAACACGAAGAGCACCACCAGCGCCCAGACCGGCGGCGGCACGGCGCGCAGCACGAGCAGCACCGCCCGGACGGCGACACCCGCCACCCGCCGGCCCGGCCCGGCGCCCGGGCCCGGGTGGGCGGCCACGCCGGACAGCGCCACCGCCCCGGTCAGGGCCACCGCGATCGCGACGACCGACATCTGCAGCGTCTCCACCGACAGGGCGACCACCCGACGCAGCAGCTCGCCGTCCACGGCCGGCGGCCAGGCCGCGGCCAGCACGTGGCCGACCTGCTCGCGGGCCCGGGCACCGACCAGGGTGCGCACGTCCAGCGCCAGGTACCAGGCCGACCAGCCGACCAGCACCAGCACGCCGGCCACCGCGCCGACCAGCACCCGGTCCCGGCGCAGCACCCCGGCCGGCGCCTGGGCGGGGGCGGCCAGCCGGCGGCGCACCGCCCGCCCGCCGACGTCGGCGAGCAGGCACAGCAGCGCGATCGCGTAGACCGCCGTCCAGACCTGCGGCCAGCGCAACGACTGGAAGGACAACGACAGCTGGTCCCCCAGCCCGCCGGCACCGATCAGGCCCAGCACGACGGCGGAGCGGACGGCGCACTCCAGCCGGTAGAACGCGTAGGCCAGGAGCCCGCCGGCCGCGGGGGGCAGCAGGCCGTAGAGCACCGCGGCGGACCGGGACGCACCGGCGGCCCGCAGCGCGTCGTGCCCGCCCCGGGGGACCTCGTCGACCAGGTCGGCGAACACCTTGGCGGTGACCGCGCCGTACGGGATGCTGATGGCGAGCACCCCGACCCACGGGTCCAGGCCCAGCACGTTGACCAGCAGCAGTCCCCAGACCGCCTCGTGCAGACCGCGCGGGACGGCGAGCGCACCCCGGGTGAGGGTCCAGCCCAGGCGTCGTCGTCCCCAGGTGGTGCGGGCGACGGCGACCGCACCGAGCGCGCCCAGCACGACCGCCAGGCCCGCCCCGAGCGCGGCGTAGGCGACGGTGACCAGCGCGGCGCCGCCGAGCACGGCGAGGAGGTCCCCGCTCAGGTCCGGGTGCACCGCCCCGGCGGCGAACCGGCCCGCCTGGGACAGCCCCGCCGGGTTGAGCACGTCCCCGGTGAAGGCACCGGTGCCGGCCAACGACCACAGCACGAGTGCGACGGCGCCCAGTCCCCAGGCCCACCGGCGGCGGTCCCGGACCAGCGGGGCGACCGCCCGCGGACGCTCGAGCACCGTCACCGGGTCACCCCGTAGAAGGCCTCGAGCGCGCGCAGGTCCAGGTCGGCGGCGGGCCGGTCCAGCACCACCCGGCCGGCGACCAGACCGACCACCCGGTCACAGTGCCGCAGCGCGAGCGCCGGGTCGTGCAGGCAGGCCACGAGCGCGCCGCCGGTGTCGGCGGCCAGCCCGGCGAGCACCTCCAGCGCGGTGTCGGCCAGCGCCGGGTCCAGCGCGGACGCCGGCTCGTCGGCGAGCACCAGCTCGGGCCGCTGCACCAGCACCCGGGCCAGGGCGACCCGCTGCTGCTGACCCCCCGACAGCCGGTCGGTGCGGTCGAAGACCCGGTCGGCGAGCCCGACCCGGTCCAGCGCGGCGACGACGTCCTCGACGCCCTGGGGTCGCAGCAGCGACCAGCCGGCCCGGGCGGCCGACCAGGACCCCAGCCGTCCGGCGTTGACGTTGTGCACCACCCGCAGCGGCCCGACCAGGTCCAGCTGCTGGTGCACGGTGCCCACCCGGGAGCGCAGCCGGCGCAGCCCGGCACCGGACAGCCCGGTCGGGTCGGCGCCGAGCACCCGCACCGCGCCGTCGGTGGGGGTGAGGGTGCCGTTGGCGACGCCCAGCAGCGTGGACTTCCCGGCACCGGAGGCGCCCACGACCGCCACCCGCTCGCCGGCGTGGACGGTGAGGTCGACGCCGGCGAGCGCGGTGGTCCGGCCGCGGACGACGGTGACCCCGTCCAGCTGCAGGACCGTGCTCAGCTGACCAGCCCCAGGTCGCGGCCGATCTCCTCGATCTGGTCGTACGCCGAGGCCCCGGTCGGGATGAACGACCCTGCCCCGAAGAGCTCGAGCACCTCGTCGTCGGCCGGCAGCCCGGTGAGCCACGCCAGCACCCGGTCGGGCAGGTCCTCCCCCAGCCGCTGGACCGCGTCGGGCCCGAGCAGCCAGTGGTAGTCGTGGTACCCCGGCGTCCGTGCGTACCGGACGACGGCGGGGTCGACCGTGCCCTCGGCCTGCCGGGAGGTCCACACCTGCTCGTTGAGCACCCCGGCCTGGTAGCTGCCCGAGGCCACCAGGGCCAGCGTCGCGTCGTGCGAGCCGGAGAACCCGGGGCCGCCCGGGAAGCCCTGCGGGTCCACGCCGGCCTGCTGCAGGAACCAGGCGGGCATCAACCGGCCCGAGGTCGAGGTCTCGCTGCCGTAGGTGAACCGCAGCCCGGCCAGCGCTCCGAGGTCCTCGGCAGGGGCCAGCCCGGTGGCGGTGTTGACGACGAAGACGGAGTGGAAGTCGGCGTCGATGTCGCGCTGGGCGACCGGGACCGCACCGGGGGTCTGCAGCCGGGCCTGGACGCCGGTGAGGCCGCCGAACCAGACCAGGTCCAGGTCGCCGGTGCGGAACAGGGACACCGCGGCGGCGTAGTCGGTGACGGGCTCGTAGACGACGTCGAGGTCCAGGGCGGCCGACGCCGAGTCGGCGACCGCGCCGTACAGCCGGGCGAGGACCTCGGGGTCCTGGTCGGGGATGGCGCTGATCGTGAGGGTGTCGCGCCCGGACGACGAGCCGGAGACCGGGGACTCCCGACCCCCGCAGGCGGTGAGGGCGGCAGCGAGGGCGACGCCGGAGGCACCCAGGAAGGAGCGCCGGGTCAGCGGGGGTGCGAGGACGGGGCCACCCGACCGGGCGACGCGGGGACCGCGCACTACGACTGCTCGGCGGGTCGGGGGGACGGTCGTCGGGACACGGGGCCTCCTGGGTCGGGTCTCCTGGAGCAGGTCTCCTGGAGGGGACACCCCCATCCTGCGGCCACCACCGCGGGCGAGCCCGTCGGTGCACCGGGGCCCCCGCTCGACCGGTGCGGCCGCCCGGCACGGACGCACCAGCGGGTAGAACGGTCCAGGACCCCCCCCACCCCACCGCACAGCCCCACCGC
>NZ_CEEDOS010000053.1:0-8068 GCF_979256525.1 Klenkia sp. AC732
GGGTCGGGGTCGGGGTCGGGGTCGGCGGCTGGACCTCGGGCACCGGGAACGGTCGGTCCTCCACCCGCTGGGCCGCCGGGGCCGTGACCTCGCGGACGTGCGGCTCGCGGTCCCAGCCGGTGCTGTTCGCGATCGCGCGTCCCCGGGCCCACACCGACTCCTCGGCCGACCGGGCCCGGTCGGGCTGCGCCGGGTCGACCGGGAGTGGGTCTGCGCCGTCGACGGTGTCGTCGGGGGACGGTCGGCCCTGGGTGCTGGACCCGGTCCCCGGCGGGGCGAGCAGGACGCCCACCAGGTCGTCGAGCGCCCGCTGCAGCTCGACGGTCTCGGCGCCCAACGCCGCGAATGCCTGCCGGTGTTCCGCGGCGAGCAGCAGCGCGGAGTGGTTGCCGATCTGGGCGTCCCGCGCGGTGGTGCGCGCGAGGGTGTCGTCGGTCAGCTGCCGTTCGGCCAGTGCCGCCACCGGCGCCAGGAGCAGCCCTGCGCTGGATGTCACGGCGCTGCCGAGCAGGGCGCGGTCACCGACCGCCCAGGTCGCCAGACCGCCGGCGGGCAGCCCACCGGCGGCGAGGGTGGCGACGGCGGCCGCACCGGTCAGTGCGCCGGCGGTGGCGGCCGGCGCGGCGAAACGGGCCTGGTACTCCCGCAGGGTCTGCCTCGTCGCCCCCTCCGGGGCCGTCACCGGCGCGGCAGCCGCAGCGCCGAGTGCCGCCCGGTCGGGGTCAGCGGCGGTCGTGGTGCCCGCGACGACGTCGGCCCGGCCGGGCTCGGGAGCGCTGCGCAGCCGGTCGAGCGCCCGGGCGAGGTGTTCCTGCCTGGCCCCGGCGGTGGCCGCCTCCTCGGCTGCGACGCGCTGGTCTGCGAGCTCCCGGGCGACCTCGGTCACCAGCTGTTGGACCTCGACCCGCGCCTGGGCGAGCGCGACCTCGAGGTCCAGGCGGGCGTCGTGCACCGCGCGGGCCTGTCGCAGACCCGCCGACGCCGGGCTCGCGGCACCGTCGGAGTCCTTGGCCGCCTCGGTGCGCAGGGCGAAGCGACGCTCGATGGCGGCTGCTGCCGGCACGCTGACGACGGCGACGGCGGACAGCGCGCTGGCGATGAGGCCACCGGGTCCGGCGACGGCGGCGACGACGGTGGCCGCAGCGACCGGGAGCGCCAGCGAGACCAGCCACTTGGGCAGGTGCTCGGCCCAGCTGGGGGTGGCGGCCGGGCGGGGGTCGCCCACGCTGATGTCGGCCAGCAGCTGCTCGGCCGCGGTCGCGTCGAGCTCGGCGGTGACCGCCTGCAGCAGGTCGGCCCGTCGCGACACCCACGGCGTGTCCGCCAGGCGCGCCAGGTCCTCCGTCGTCAGCGGGGCGGCGGGGTCGGCACCGGTCAGCAGGTCCGAGGCGACCAGGTCGTGGGCCGCGATGGCGGCCGCGAGGTCCTGGGTGAGCGCCTTCCGCTCCTGGGAGGGCGGACGAGCCGGTGTGCCCGCGGCCTGTTCCCGCGTGTCCAGGGCGGTGCGCCGCCGGGCGAGGTCGGTGAAGACGCCCCTCACCTGCAGGTCCAACCAGCTCCCGGCGACGCCGGGCGCGTCAGCCCGGGCGGGCGCGGCCGCCGCGGTGGGCCCCGTCGGCTCGGTGGATGCGGCCTGCTCCGAGGGCGCGGCCGCCCCGGTCGCCGTCCGGGCCGGGTCCAGCAGTCGCTGCTGCTCTGCCACCTGGTCGGCTTCCAGGCCCGCCAGTCGCGCCAGGTCGGCGCGCTGCGTCGCGGTGCGGCGCTGGGCGTGCGCGGTCTCCAGGGCCTGGGCCCGGGCGTCGAGCTCGGCGTTCTTGCGGTCCTCCCGGGCTGCCTTGCGCTGGGCCGTCCACCGCTCCACCAGAGCGGTCGCCACCGCGACCACGACGGCGGCGACCAGGGCCCCGACGGCGACGGTGAGCAACGGCCACCCGACGGCCGCCGCGATGCCCACGTTGATCCCGACGCCGACACCGGCGGCGATCGTCGCGCCGGTCGCGTGCTTGGCCAGGTAGCGGCCCAGCGACAGCACCTTCTCCCGGGCGCGGGCCCGCCGGGACAGGCCGGCCTCCCCCGCGCGCTCTGCTGCGAGCCGGTCGGCGGCGTCGGGGCGGACGTCGGGACCCGTCGTCCGGGGCGCCGGCGCGGCAGCCTGCGCCGCGACGTCGTCGCCGCCGTCCAGCCGCGTGCGCAGCTGGCGCACCTCGTCGGAGAGCGCGGCATCGGCGCGCCGCCCGGCGGCGGCGGTCTCGGCCGACCGCGCGCGCAGCAGCCGCACGGCGGCCGGCACCCGGTCCTGGGCGTCGACGCGCGTGCCCAGCTGCTCCGTGGCCCGCGCCGCGCCCCGTTCGGCCCAGGCGGTGGAGACACCCGTCAGGGAGGTGGTGACGACGCCGACCCCGCCGGCGACGGCTCCCTGCGGTGCGCCTGCCGCAGCGCTGAGACCGGCGCCGGCGACCGAGGCCACCGCCCCGGCCAGGGAGCTGGCGCCGAGGGTCTTGAGCAGGTAGCGCCGGAGCGGGCTGACGCCGCTGTCGACCACCTCGGCCAACGCGGAGTTGTTCAGGGCGAACACCAGCGTCTGGACGTCGTCCGGGAGGGACTGGAAGCGCGCGGCGTAGCCCTCGCGCCGCTGCGCAGCGGCCTCGGCCCGGGCTGCCGACGCCGGGTCCGCGGAGGCGGCAGGGGGCGAGGCGGCAGGGGGCGCGTCCGGGCCCGGGGTGCTGCCGCCCACGGGGGTCAGCTCGATGCCGTCGGCGGTCTCGCCCTGCGCGGCGACGGCGGGAGCCGTGCTGGAGACGTCCGGCGTCGCTCCGGCTGCCGTGTCGGCGGCGGCCGGCGGCGGGGCGAGGAGTAGACCGAGGCGCTCCAGCAGCGGCCGCAGTCCCTCCGTGGCTCGCCGGCTCTCACCTGGGGCGCTGGACCGCGTGCGGTCGGCCAGGAGGCGGAGCTCGGCCAGGTCGGTCCGGTCCGCGACGGTCAGCTGCGGGGCCCTCGACCCGAGCTGCTGCGCCGGGCCCGACGTGAGCACGGGGGGCCCGTCGAGGGCCCCCTGCTGCCGGGCGACGATCGCAGCGAGCTCGCGGGCGACCGTGCGCTCGACGTCCGTCGAGGGCACCGTGTCGGACACGGTGACCCGGAAGAGCGGCCCGGCGGGACCACCGTCGTCCTGGCGGGAGGACGACCGGGTGCCCGGGGGCAGCTCACCGCTGCGCTCCACCCGGACGCGGAACTCCGCCACGCCGGGGGCCGTGAACACGCGCGTGCCGGTCTCCCGGTCCCGCCCGGTGGCGGTGACCCCCGCCGCCCGGTGCACCGTGGCCGAGCGCAGGACCCGGTCGACGGCGAGCTCGGCGAGCTGCTGCCCCGGGAAGCTGGAGACGGCGTCCCCGCCGTCCGGGGTCAGGCCTGCTCGGCCACCAGGCTCGCGTGCGCCTCCTCCAGGGTCTCCCTGGCCAGGTGCACCGGCCGGACCCTCCCGGCCCGGACCAGCAGCAGGGGCTCCCCCCGCCGTGACGTCGGCCGGACCACCGCCCACGCGTCCAGGAACGGCCGCGCCCGCCACGGGCCCTCCGTCGCCTGGTCGTCGACCCCCGTCCACCGGAGCACCGCTGCCACGGCTCCCTCCGGCGTCCCCGGCAGTGCCGGTCCCGTCTCCTCGTCCTGCGGCAAGGTCCATCCCCTCCCATGCAGCGCCCGGACGACGCACGATCGCCTCGGCCCGCCAGATCGAATGCGTGTACGCCGGTGGCCAGCCCGAGACCGTCCCGTCCTGCCCGTCGACCCACTGCAGGCCCTGGTCGGTCACGACCGCGGTGAACCAGTGCCCCCCGGCCTCCCCGCGGGCGAACCCGGTGACGTTCCAGTCGACCCCGAGGACCGCGACCGTGCCCACCGGGGCACCGGCGAGCTGGTCGGCGATCGTGGCCCAGGCCTGCTGGGTGAAGGCAGCGGTGTCGTCCGCGGGGACGACGGGGGCCGCGGGGTCGGCCGGGGCCGGGGCCGGCGCGGTGGCCGCGGACTGCGGACGGACCCCCGCCCAGTCGTACATCTCCCGGTACTCGCCGCGCCGCGGGTCGCCCCACGCCGGTTCCACGCCCTGTCCGCCCACGGCGTCGGCCACCCGCCGGGAGCACTCGCCGCAGTTGTTGGCCCACTGCGCCGCGGCGTCGCTGCCGACCGGGTGGACCTGCAGGTTCGGGTTGACCCGCGACACCCAGGAGGTGAGCCGGGGGTCCGCGGCGTGGGCCTGGCGCAGCGCCTGCCGGATGGCGTCCCCGGGGTCGGTGTAACGGTCGGGCTCCACCTCCGGGCGGGCCGTGCCCGGGTTCAGGGCCAGCGCGTCCATCGCGGCGGTCAGGTCGGCGACCGACCCGTCCGCGGGAGAGGGCCCCTGTGCCGCCGGGTCCAGGCTCAGCGCGTCCATCGCGGCGGTCAGGTCGGCGACCGACCCGTCCGCGGGAGAGGGCCCCTGCGCCGCCGGGTCCAGGCTCAGCGCGTCCATCGCGGCGGTCAGGTCGGCAACCGACCCGTCCGCGGGAGAGGGCCCCTGTGCCGCCGGGTCCAGGCTCAGCGCGTCCATCGCGGCGGTCAGGTCGGCGACCGACCCGTCGGCGTCCGATGCGGACGCGGAGTCGATGGGAGCCGGTCGCTGTGCCGCCGGGTCCGAGGTCCGCGCGTCGAGCGCGTCGGTCTGCCCGGCGGGGCCGGTCAGACCGGGGAGCGGACCTGCTCCACCGAGGTCACCTCGTCGGGCGCCGCCGTCGTCACGTACACGCCCGGCTGGGCCATCGTCAGACCCAGGGTCTCCGCTCGACGGTGGTCCCGACCGAGGTAGGTCAGCTGCAGCCGGCCCCCGGGGGTCGAGCCCTCCACGCTGAACGGCTCCCCCTGCCACCGGCACGTCGTCCGCACCCGGTACAGCTCGGCCTCGGCCGCCGGGACCACCCTGCTCCAGCGGCCCGTCCGGGTCGCCGTCCACCGGTCGTCCGGCCGGTCCGGGCTGAAGAGCTTCACCGATCCCGGCGGCCGGGCGGAGGGCACCGCCTCGAAGGTCCGACCCTGCCACTCCGCCCAGGTGTCCGTGCTCGCTGAGTGCTGCGTCGGTCTGGTCATGCACTTCCTCCGTGGTGGTGAGGCCGGCGTGCTCCTGACCCGCGGCGGTCGACGTCCAGACCTCGCCGTCGAAGACGCCGAGCAGGGTCTCGCTGCCGTCGCGGCCGACCGACCAGATCTCGGCCCCGTCCGGCAGGACGACGAACTCGTCGGTGCGGTACTCGGGGACCGCGTGGCCCTGGCTGGCGGTGAAGCCGTTGCCGGTGAACGGCGTCGGGTCGACGTCGGTGCCGCCGAGGGCCGGACCGTACGGCGTCCGCAGGGTCGTGGCGTCCTCGCCGATCGGGAACCGCAGGACGGCGATGGTGTCGTCGTCGGCCCGGTAGGGCGGCCGGCCGTTGCGGGACTCGTAGCCGCGGTCGGTGTAGTCCAGCCGCAGCCCCTCCACCACCTCGGCCGGGGTGGTCAGTCCGATGACGTCGCGCAGCGCGGCGGTGTACCCACGGGCACCGGCCGGGTCGAAGACCAGCGCACCCTCGTCGTCGAGGACCGGCTGATTGCCCAGGTACCCACGGGTGGCCTCCAGGGGCAGGGCCCGCTGTACGAGATCGCCCGGTGAGACCGCTTGGGTGTCCCGCACCTGCCGGAGCACCTCCCGCTGGTCGGGATCCAGGGTGGCCAGCTCGGCCGTCCGCAGGGCGTGGAAGTCCGCGGGGCTGGTGCCCGCGGGCAGCAGGTCGGGCAACGCCTGCTCGAAGCCGCGCCCCACGTCGAGTCGGTCCCGCCCGTAGGCGGGGGTGACGGTGCTGCCGTCGACCAGCTCCACCTCGACCACACCCGTGGCCGGGGCCGACGCCGGCCCCTCCGCCTGGGTGGGCGTCACCACAGCGGCGCCGCGGTCCCCGGTCCCAGGCGGCGGCGGTGGCCCATCCGTCAGGCCACCAGCACGCCCGTCTCCGGCCAGGTCCCCGTCGCGGCCCGTTCCCGGACCACCTCGTGCACCACCCACGTCGCCTGGCCGAGCAGCGTCCCGCGCGGCTGGCCGCTCACCTTGTCGATCACCGTCGAGCCCCCCATCCGGCCCGGGTCCGCCCCGAAGCGGTACGTGACCGTGGTCGGGGTCTCCGCCACGCGTTCCCAGTGCACCAGCAGCGCCATGCGCGTGTCCCTCCGTCAGGGTGGGGTGGACGCCCTCGCGGGCGAGGGCGGCGACCCAGTCGTGGGCACTCGTGGCCCGGGTGTGGGCCTCCTGGTAGTTGGCGGCATCGCCGGAGGCGAGCAGGTCCGACTCCGTCAGCTCGTGCCGCAGCAGGACCTCGTCGGAGGCCCGGACCTCGCCGTCGGACATCCGCTGCCAGGCCTCGGCGATGAGCGGGTGCGGGGTGAAGGGGCGGTGGTCCAGCGTCCCGTCGGGTCGGGCGATCGGCTGGGTGGGACGGAGCAGGTGGTCCTTGACCTGCTGCACCTGCTCTGGCGTCGCCCAGCCCACGGTCGCTGCGATGCGCGCGACGTCGCCGTCGTCGGCACGGAACCGCTCGTAGGCAGCGCCCGCCTCGGCGAGAGCCGCATCGGCCTCGGCCTGCGCTGCAGCCGCCGGCGCGGCGGGCAGCGGGGTCCGGGGAGTGCCCGCCGGGGTGTCGGTGGCCTGCACGGTGCCCAACGACGGGGAGACGACGACCGGCACACCGTCCGGGCCCGTGGTCGCCTGGCCGATCGCCGCGGCGCAGGAGGAGCACGGCTCCTTGTACGGCGTCGGGGTCCGCTCCCCCTCGACGGTGGTCCCGGCCTTGAGGTCCACAGAGGTGATGACGGCACCGGCCAGGACGGCGTTGGCCCACTGCTCGAACGGCGCCCACTCGGCGTCCGAGGCCGTGCGAGCGGGGAGTGGCCCAGGGAGCTCGGGGATGCCGTCCTGCCCGGCTCGGTCCTGCGCCGACCACAGCGCGTCGGACAGCAGCGCCACCTCGGCGCACTGCCCGTGGTGGACGGCGGGGCTCCCGCCGGTCCGCACGGCGTCGTACACCCGGCTGACGACGGGGTGCACCCTGTCCAGGGTCCCGCCCTTGATGCTGGTGTGCGTCCAGACCCGGCCGTCGGCGGTCACCAGCGCACCTGCGGTGCCCGGGACCTTCGACCGCTGCTTCTTGGACACCGGCTCACCGGGGTGCTCCGCACTCCACCGCGCGGCGAAGGCGTCCTGCGTGGTCTCGGCCAGCCGCGAGGCGCGGTCAGCCGCGACCTCGGCGGCGGTGGTGCCGGTCAGGTCGACGGTCTCGGAGGGCAGTGAGTAGCTGGTCGTCCCGGGCGCCGACCACCCCGGGCCGGACAGCCCGGCGTACCCGGCGAGCGGGGCCGTGGCCGTCGCCGGGCTCAGCCCGGACACCGCCCCGGACGCCTCGAACGGGCTGCTGGGCGGTCCGCCCGGGTTCGTGGTCGACGACGCGGGTACCGAAGACGGACCCACAGGGGCGGACGGCGACGACGGACTCACCGTCGACGCAGCCTCGACCGACAGCGTCGAGGTCGAGGCAGCCGGCGCCGTCGTCTGCGGCGCGTTCACGGCCGGCGGCGTCGCCGTCGAGGTCGGCGCGGGCGCAGCAGTCGAGGCCGGCGAAGCCGTGCCGGGCGGCGTCGCAGTCGAGGCCTGCGCGGGCGCAGCCACGGCGGCAGCCGCCGGCGTCGAGGCCGGGGCAGCCTGGCCCGACTGCGTCGCTGCCGGGGTCGGCGTCGGCGCAGTCGGGGTCGGCGCAGTCGGGCGGTTCGTGGCGGGTGCGGGCGTGCTGCCCCCGACCCCCGGGGCCACCGCGGGCGTCGTGGTGCCGGTCGACGCGGGGACCGGCGCGGTCGACGACGGGGTCGTCGGGACCGTGGGGGCCGCGGACGGCGACGTGCCGGCGGCGGGGGACGCGTGTGCGGGGGCAGGGGATGCCGGAGTCGGGGATGCCGGAGTCGGGGATGCCGGAGTCGGGGATGCCGGAGTCGGGGATGCCGGAGTCGGGGATGCCGGAGTCGG
>NZ_CEEDOS010000053.1:8168-24558 GCF_979256525.1 Klenkia sp. AC732
GGACCCGGCCGGCGGGGCCGGGGACGCGGTCGACGGTCCGGCCACGGAGGACGCCGACGTGGTGCCTGTCGTCGCCGTGCTCGGGCTGCCGGTCGGGGCAGGGACTGGCGTGGTCGACACCGCACCGGCCGAGGACGCGGGCCCAGCCACGGGCGACGGCGTCGTGTCAGCCGACTGTGCCGGTGCAGAGGACGACGGCGCGGAGGTCGACGGGACGGGGGCCGACGGCGCGGAGGACGACGGGACGGGGGCCGACGTCGCGGAGGACGACGGGACGGGGGCCGACGGCGCGGAGGACGACGGCACGGGGGCCGACGGCGCGGAGGACGACGGCACGGGGGCCGACGGCGCGGAGGACGACGGCACGGGGGCCGACGTCGCGGAGGACGAAGGCACGGGGGCCGACGGCGCGGGCTCAGCCGTCGTGGGTGTCCCGGCAGAGGGACCGGTCACCGAGGTCGTCGAGGTCGCGGGCGAGGCCGGTGCGGCCGGTGCCGCAGGAGGGGTCGCAGACGTCGGCGATGCGGTGGCGCCCGGCGCACCGGCCGCTGACGTCCCCGGCACCGCGGGGGACGTCGCACCGACGGGTGCCGAGGCGGGCGTGGGCGTCGCAGCGGCGGTCGCCGTGGCTCCGGCCGAGGCCCCCGACGAGGGCGAGGCAGCGACCACCGGTGCCGAGGTTCCAGCGGAGACCGGTGCGGCCGGGGTCGTGGGAGCAGCCTCGGTCGACGGTGTCGGCGACGCGGGCGATGTGCCGGCAGGAGCCGGGGTGCCCGTCGCCGGTGCGCCCGTGGCCGCGGTCCCCGCCGACGCGGTGGCGCCCGGGCCGGCCGCAGGCCCGGACGACGACGGGCCCGCGGTCCCAGCCGACGCCCCGGCAGTCCCGGCCGACGCTGCCGCAGTCCCGGTCGACCCCGATGTCCCGGTCGCGGCGGTGGCCCCCGTCGACGCAGAGGTCCCCGCCGAGGCCGCAGGCCCCGACGAGGCCGTAGTCCCCGACGAGGCCGTAGTCCCCGACGAGGCCGCTGTCCCCGACGAGGCCGCTGTCCCCGACGACGCGGTGGCGCCCAGGCCGCCCGCAGGCCCGGACGACGACGGGCCCGCGGTCCCAGCCGACACCCCGGCAGTCCCGGCCGACGCTGCCGCAGTCCCCGTCGACGCCGTGGTCCCGGTCGAGGCCGTGGTCCCCGTCGAGGCCGGGGCCCCCGTCGAGGCTGCAGTCCCCGCCGACGCCGAAGTCCCACCCGACGCCGGAGTCCCACCCGACGGGGCCGTCGTCCCCGCCACCGACGGACCGGCGCCCGGCGAGGCCGCAGGCGCCCCGGCCGCGGGACCCGACGAGGACGCAGCGGCCCCGGCCGGCGCACCAGCCGCCGACGACGGGCCGGCGGCCGCCGGGGCTCCCGTCGAAGCAGCGCCGGCCGAGGCAGGCGCGGACCCGGTCTGCGCAGCGGTGCCCGTACCGGCCGCGGTGCCGGCAGCCGGCGAGGCGCTCGACCCCGCAGGAGCCCCGGCCGGCGCCCCGGCCGGCGCCCCGGCCGCGGACCCACCCTCGGCAGCGCCGGAGGAGGCAGCCGAGGCCGGAGCAGCACCGCCGGCCGATGAGGCACCAGCGCCCGAGGGAGACCCAGCGCCGGCTGCCGCCGGGGCACCGCCGCTGCTGGGCGTGCCCGGGCCCTGGGCCGCGCCCGCGGACGCGTCCACGACGACCGGAGGGCTCCCCGCCGTCGCGCCACCGGCCGCTGCGGCCCCGCCGGGCAGCAGGCCCGCGTCCTGCAGCGCGGCCGCACCCTGGGGTGAGGCGTTGTCGGCCAGCGCCTGTGCCAGGGCCGGTCCCGTCTGGGCTGCGCCCGCCACGGCGGCGGACGGGTTGACCACGGCGGCGGCGACGTCGGGGCTGAACGGGCTGACCATCCCGGCACGCCCGACGCCCGCTGCCGCGGAACCGGCCATGGAGGTGGCCAGCTCGCTCAGCGACATGGTCCAGTCCCCGTAGACGGTGCCGTTGGCCAGGTAGGACGCGGCTGGGGAGATGATCGCGTTGGTGACGGCCGCCTGGGCCGCGGTCGAGGGCCAACGCGCCGCCGAGTTCCGCAGTCCCGGCAGCTGCGCACCGTCGACGTCGGTCCGGGTCACGGCACGGGACAGACCCGAGCGTCGGTTCAAGCCGGTCGCCGCCCGGCTCACACCCGCGCCGACCGGCACCCCGGCCAGACCGCCGGCCGCACCGCCCATGGCCGAGGCTGCGGTCTTCTTGCCGTCCCACTCGGTGCGGGTGCCGCGGCGGAACTGGTCCAGCTGGGTCACCGCGTCGATGAAGACCTCTTCGGCGACCTCCTCGGCCACCTCCTTGCCCACGTGGGTGGCCAGGGCCCGGCGGCCGGCGGCCGTCGTCACCGATCGGGCTGCGGTGACGCCGACCTGGCGGGCTGCGGCCTTCATCGCGGCCTGGGTGGCGAACCGCCGTCCGGCGATCTGCACGAGCTTGGAGATGATCTGGCTGATCGCGGCCCGTAGGCCCGCGATGATGCCCCCGGCCGCCCCGAGCGAGGCACCGAAGGTGAAGAAGGCCATCAACACGGAGGCGAAGAGGGCCGCGATGGCGATCCAGAACGCCACGTTGATGGAGATCTTGGAGTACTGCGTCTCCCGCGCGAAGGAGTCCGTCTGCTGGGCGTAGGCGTTCGCGTTGGTCAGCAGGACCTGCAGGCCCTTGTCCGGCGCGGCGAGGAGGTCGTCCTGGATCTGGCGGAACACCTGTGCGGCGGGGGCGTCCCAGCCGGCCAGCAGGGTCGCGGCGGCGCCGCTCTCGGCGGCGATGGCCTCACTGAGCTGGCTCTGCAGTTCGCCGTAGTGCTCGGACAGCTGCCAGAGCGCGGTCTCGGAGCCCTCCGGCCAGTTCTGGCCGGCGACGAGGAAGGAGATCAGGGAGTCGGCCCATCCGGGGAACGACTCACCCCAGGCCTTCCCGACGTCCCCCACGCCACCCCCGCTCGTCGTCTCCGGCCCGGACACCCCGGCGCGACCCGCCAGCCGAGTCTGTCACCCGGTCGGCCGGATGGGCCAGCGCGCGCAGTCACCCGACCGGGTGTCGTGGCCGCCGTGGCCACCTGCCGGGTCGGCTACGGTCGCACCGGGCCGATGCGAGGAGGACGGGTGCGCGAGGACGACGCCGCACGGGCACGGTTGACCTCGTGGGCTGCCTACAACGGCTGGGACGGCGCCGCTGTCGGGCTCCGCCGGATCGACGGCGGCTGGCTGGGGTGGGTCACCCGGGAGCCCACCGACGACCCCGCGACCGGTGACGGCCTGCGCCTGCTCCTCAACGCGGACGACACCGTCGACTCCTGGCCCGCCTGGCCGCTGGCCGAGATCGAGTCGCGGTGGTCCCGGTCCACCCCCGAGGACCGCTTCCCGCCCTACGTGCAGGCCGTGCTGGAGACCGCCGGCTGGTTCCCGGGCCGGCGCCTGGACGACGAGGTCCTCGACGCCTTCGCCGCCGAGATGGCCGTCGTGCCCGACCTGGACCCACCCCTGGTGCTCCACGCAGCGGCCCGGGCCGCGCTCGCCGAGTTCGGGGGGCTGGTCCTGGAGGCCCCCCTGCGCACCCCGGTCCAGCTGGCACCGGTGCCGGCGCACCGCTGGCAGGGCACCCTGGTCGACGCACTCACCGAGGTCTACGGCCAGCGCGTCTGCCTGATCGGGCGCACTCCTGACGCGGAGCTGGTGATGGCCGAGGCCGGCTGGGTGCTCGCCACGACCGGTGGCGCCTTCTACCGAGCCGGGGTCGACGTGGACACCGCCATCAGCACACTGCTGACCCTGCGCGGGCCCCTGCCCGAAGTCGTCTTCGACGACTGAGCGCGCCCGTCAGGGCAGTCCCTCGACCTCCACGGTCACGTGCCCGGCCTGGACCTCGTCGCTGGCGATGGACCGCTCGACGGCGGTCCGGGAGTCCACCCCGAGCTGCACCACCTGGTCCACCACCTCACCACCGACGGTGAGGAACTGGTCGGCGCCCTCGGTGTACCCGCCGGCGAACTCCTCGCCCGGGCCGTCACTCCCCCAGGTCGCCGGGGTGTTCAGCGCCCGGATGGCGGCCACGGTCTCGGTCCACCCCGACCTGAGGGGAGCCGAACCGGCGTCCCACTGGGCCAGTCCGTTGGACGCCTGCTGCGGGTCCACGTACACGCTGTCTTCTGCCACGGTGTCAGCCTCTCCCGGTCATGCGGTCGGTCATCTGGTCCAGGTAGCCCTCGAGGTCCCCGCTGAGCTGGGCCTCCACGGCCTCGCGCGGCAGGACCGAGGACATGGTCTCCACCACCATCTCCTCGGCCTCGGCCGCGGCAGCCTGCACGGTCTCCACGATCGTGTCGGCCAGTGCCCGGCTGTCGGGACGACGGAAGACCCGCGGGTCGATGTCCAGGGTCACCAGGTCGCCCCGCGGTCCCACCGTCACCGACACCAGGCCGTCCCGCGACTTGCGCGTGACCGTGATCTGCCGGGCCCGGGCCGCGGCCTCGGGACCCTCGGTCAGCATCCGTTGGAAGTCCGCGCGCAGGCCCTCGGCCTGCTCCTGCAGAGCGGCGTTCCTCGGGTCCACGGTCAGCTCCCTGGGTGGAGGACGGGCGGCACTGGCGGCCCCGACCATACTGTCCCGAGGTGTCCACGGCAGGGGCCGAGGGCCGGGGTGCACACGATCGGGGGTGCGGGCTGATGTCCCGGTGGGTGTCCCTGTCGTGTGCCGCACTGGTCGGCGCCGCCGTGCTGGCCGTGCCGACGGCGGCCTCGGCGGCCGAGGTCTGCGAGACCCCGCCACCGGTGGACCAGGTGGTCGAGGACGTCCCCCGCGCACAGACCGGGTACGACCCGCAGGAACGCCTGTGGCCACTGAGCCGCGGCGCCGGCGTGACGGTCGCGGTGCTGGACACCGGGGTGGACGCCTCCCACCCGCAGCTGGCCGACCGCGTGGACCCCGGGTTCGACCTGGTCCGCAGCGTCCCGGACGCGACGACGGACTGCAGCCCGCACGGCACCGGGCTGGCCGGTGTCGTCGTCGCCCAGGAGGTGCCCGAGACCGGCTTCGTCGGCCTCGCGCCGCAGGCGAGGGTGCTGCCGGTCCAGGTGACCGACGAGCCCCGCGTCGACAACGGCGGCGAGCCGGTGTCGACCACGCTCATCGCGGCCGGCATCGACACCGCCGTCGCCGAGGGGGCCCAGGTCGTGGCGGTGGGCGTGGTCAGCTACGCCGACGACCCCGAGCTGGCCGCCGCCGTGGCCCGGGCGGTCACCGCCGGCGTCCTGGTGGTCGCCCCGGTGGGGGACGCGCACGACCGCGACCGTGACGGCGCGGGGGCCACCCGTCTCACCTCGTACCCCGCCGCCTACGACGGCGTCCTGGGGGTGGGTGCCGCCGACCGCTTCGGTGGGCGTGTGCAGACCTCGCAGGTCGGCGACTACGTCGACCTGCTCGCCCCCGGCCAGGACGTGCTGTCCACCGGCATCGGCGGGCAGCACGTCTACCAGGGCAGCGCGATCGCCACCGCGTTCGTGGCGGCCACCGCGGCACTGCTCGTGGCCCTGCCCGACGCCGATCGGGCCGAGCCGCTCCCGGCGACCGGCTCCGAGCGGGTCGCGGCGCTGAGCGACCGGATCACCGGCACGGCCACGGGCAGCAGCGACTCGCTGCGCTACGGGGCCGGGGTGCTGGACCCGGTGCGCGCGCTGGCCGAGTCCCGCGCCGCGGACGGGCCGCGGCTGCCCGGCGCCGTGCAGACCCCGCCCCCGGACCCCGCCGCCGAGACACTGGCCACCGCCCGCGCGGACGCCGCCGACCGGTCCGGGCTGGTGCTGGCCGGTGCGGCCGCCCTGCTGGCCGTCGCCGTGCTGGTCGCCGCGCTGCTGCCCCGGGCCCGGCGCCGTCGGTGGCGGGCCGGGCGCACGCCGGTGCCCGTGCGACCGGACCACCCGCCGGAGTTCCTGTCGGGGGACGCGCTCTACCGCTGACCCCCCGGGACGACGAGAGCCCCCACCCGCCGTGGCGGATGGGGGCTCTGCGACGTGCGTCGGCGGTCAGCCGCTGACGACACCCACGTTGCGCGACTCGGTCGAGGACGCCGTGTCCGCCGAGCTGTTCAGCCCGGTGACGAACTGCTGCAGCGCGGTCTTGATGCTGTCGCCCGCACCGTTCCACTGGGTCTGACGGGCGAGGTAGGCCTCGCGCGCGTCGGAGTCCCAGGTGCCGATGAGGTTGTTCACCTGCGTGTTGAGGTCACTCAGCTGCGAGTCCATCGTGCCGATGGCGGTGCTCACGCTGCTCGCGGCCTCGGTCTGCATGGCCCAGCTGGTCTGGTAGACGCCGTCTCCACCACTCATGTCTGCTCCTCCGCTCAGCTCAGGGTCAACGAGCTGGTGATGCCCGTCGTCGCGCTGTTGACGTTGCTCATCTGGGACTGCTGCTCGTCATCGGCCGTCGAGTAGTTGGCGCTCGCGGTGTTGATGTCCGAGGCGATCCCGTTCAGGGCCCGGTTGAGCCGGTCCAGCTCGGTCTGCACGGTGGCCTTGGTCTGGCCGAAGGACGAACCCCCGCGACCCTGCCAGTACGCCTCGAGGGGAGCGAGCTGGTTCAGCAGAGTGGTCAGCATGCCCGTCAGCTGGCTGGAGATGTCCGTGGCCGAGCTGGCGAACTGCGCCATCTGGGTGGTGCTGGTCGTTGTGCCCTGGGGCATGCGATCCCACCTCTCATCGTCGCCCGGCCGAGACCGGGTCGTCCGCAGACGCCTGTGGCGCCCCTTAGCCCGGCGAACCTAACGCGCCCGGCGCCGGTTGGCGACCCCGGACCGGACGGTTCACCAGGACGACGGACACCGGGCACCCCGCCGTCACCCCGGACGTCACCCTCGCCCGGCGGGCAGCCGGGCGTCGTCCTGGTCCAGCGCCGGGCCCGCCAGCACGCGGGCGACCAGCGAGCTGGGCAGCACCACCGGCTGCACCTCGCCGTAACCCAGCACCGCCTGCACCTCGGGGCTGGGGACCAGGTACCGGACGCCCTCGTCGGTGACCAGGTACAGCGTGCCGTCGACCGCGCCGTCGGCGCCGCGGGCCGAGACCAGGGCCCCGGCGCCGGGCTGGACGACGACCCGGTCGGCCAGCACGGTGCCCTCGGCCGTCGTCCCCCCGCTGTCGACGACGGAGTCCCCCTCGTCCACCACGGCCTGCACGCTGACCGTGGGCAGTCCGGAGTCACCGTCGAAGGAGGCGCAGACCGAGCTGTCCGGGCCCGCCACCTCGGCCGCCGAGGGCGCCTGCGCCGGCGGGTCCAGCGGGGTGGGCTCCGGGGCCACGGTGCGCTCCAGGGAGTTGGCCACGGCCGCGGGCAGCGCCAGGGCCTCGGGCTCCCGTCCCGCGTAGGCGGTGTCCCGCACCGCGGGGTCGGCCAGCAGCAGGTCCGCCTGCACCGGGGTGATCTCCTGGATCCCCGTCCGGGTGACCTGGTACCACTGCCGCCCGGCGCCGCCGTCGACGTAGCGGACCTCGCCGACCCGGGTCTCGGGCAGCACGGCGGAGGGCTCCCCGCGGCCCTCGGCCGGCTCGGGGACGAGGGCCCGCCCCTGGGGCAGCGCGTCCAGCCACGCGGCCCCCACCTGCACCTCGTTGGCCCCGCGCAGGCTCAGGCCCTCCAGGACGGCGTCCTCCTGCGGCACCGGGTACTGCCGGCCGCCCAGCACCAGGTGCAGCGACCCGTCCTGCACGACCCGGACCAGCACCGCGGCCTCGCCGCCGACCGGGTCCCCGGAGTCCGCGGACCGCCCGACGACGAGCACCGTGTCCGGGACCAGAGAGCCCGAGCCGGGCAGGGGCGCGGCGCTGCACAGCGTCCACGGGGCGCCGAGCAGGCGGTCGGGGGCCGGCAGGGAGTCCGGCGCGCCCGGGATGCCCAGCCGCACCCCGCGCGGCGCACCGGCCAGCGACTCGGGGGACACCTCGACGATCTCGGTCGTGCCCATCAGCAGTGCCGCGGTGGCCAGGTTGGTGACCGGGTGCAGGTGGTAGACGCCGTCCTCGTCGGCGAGCCACGCGAAGCGCGCACCGGTGCCCTCCTCGACGACCACGGCGCCGGCGTCCTGCCAGGTGGTGTTGCCGCCCGGGGACAACACGCCGATCAGGCCGGCGACCGCGAGGCTCAGCACCGCGACCATCACGCTGCCGAAGACCGCTCCGCCCATCCGGCGCAGCGGCGACTGCGCCGGGTCGGCCTCGCGGAGCACGACGCCGGCCACCAGGCGGCGGACCGAGGACTGGTAGCTCTGGTAGAGGTCACGCCTGCTCGCCACGTCGTCGCCCGGTCAGCCGTAGAGGCCGCGGAGGTAGCCGTACAGCCCGACGACGACGCACACGGTGGGGACGACCGCCAGCACCAGCAGCACGTCGAACACGTCGGCCAGCCGCCCGATGTAGGGCCCCGGCGTGCGCTGGGCGTAGGAGCGGCCGGCGGCCAGCCCCACCAGGCCCAGGGCGACGAGCACCGGGACGGCGACCGCCAGCCGTTGGCCGGGCTCCAGCGCCAGGCAGGCCAGCCCGAGCAGGACCAGGCACAGTCCGCCGGACGTCGCCAGCGGCAGCCGGTGGCGCAGGGCCGGGAACAGCCGGGTGCGCAACAGGGACACCCCCGCGACCAGGGCGACCAGCACCAGGGCCGACGTCCGGGCCGAGAGCACCAGCACGACCGCGGCGAGCACGGCGACCACGGCGCCACCTCCGAGCATCCCGGTCAGGAGCTCGTCGGAGCGGCGCACCCGGGCCTCCACCCGGGACCGCGGGACCGGCGGTGGGTCCGAGACCAGTTCCTCGGCCGTGGTGGGCAGCACCGGGACCGGGAGGCGGCCCAACCGGATGGACAGCAGCGGGACCAGCGGGGTGAGGGCGAGCACGAGCGCCACCAGCACCGCCGCGGTGTCGACGGCGTCCATGGAGTCGGCCTGGGCGACCAGCCCGCCCACCAGGCCGAGCAGGCCCACGACCACACCGCCGACGCCGTACTGGGTGCGGTCGCCCACCCCGGCGTAGGCCGCGCCCGCGGCCACCAGGAGCGCGACGGCCCCGGCCAGCACCTGGGTCGGCGCGAGCTGGTCCAACCCCAGGTCGCCCAACCCCACGACCAGCCCGCCCAGTCCCGCCGCCGGCAGCGCGAGCAGCCCCAGGACGGTGCCGGTGGTGGTGTCGCCGAAGCCACGTGCCGCGCCGGCCGCCAGCACGACGAGCAGCAGTCCGATGCCCAGCGAGACCAGGCCCGGGACCGTCCAGCCCTCGGTGGGGCCGGTGGAGAAGACCAGGCCCAGGGCGACGAGCACGGCCCCGACGGCCACCGTCAGCCCCGCGCGACGGGTGTCCGGCCCGGCCCAGCTGCGGCTGTGCGCCCGGGCACCCTCGGCGATGGCGTCGACGACGTCGTCGTAGTCCAGCTCGGGCCAGTCCTGCTCGCGCGGCACCAGGTGGAGCACCTCGCCGTCGCGCAGCTCCTGGGACGACAGGGAACGGCCCGGGTCGACCGACCCGCCCTGCGCGCGGCGCAGCACCCAGCCGCCGTGCACCTGACCCTCGTCGGCCAGCTCCTCGCCGGCCGCGCGCAGCAGCCCGGGCAGGAGCTCGGCGACCGGCACGGAGTCCGGCAGTGCGACGTCGACCCGACGCCGCGGCGCCGCGACGGTGACCCGGGTCAGCCCGGTCCCGACGGCCCTGGTCATGCCGGCGGGTCCACCAGGACGGTGAGCGCGTCCGCGCTCGAGGAGGTCACCTGCACCCGGCCGGCCCCCTCCTTGCTGGCCTGCAGCGAGGAGAGGGCCAGGTCGGCGTCGCCCTCGCTGCGCACGACCTGGAAGCCCGCGGCCTCCAGCTGCTGCTGCAGGGCGTCCAGCACCTCGGTCTGGTCGACCTGGAGCACCTCGAAGGCCAGGCCGCCACCGGTCTCGTAGTCCACGACCCGGGCGTCGGCCGGCACGGTCAGCTCGGGGAGCCCGTACTCCGCGGGGACCGCGAGGGCCCCGGCGGAGTCCCCGCCGGTCTGGGCGGCGGAGGACGGCGTGGCGGCCGGCGCGGGACCCGTCGCCGCGGGAGCGGCGGGGTCGTCCCCACCCCCGCAGCCGGTCAGCAGCACCGCGCCGGCCGCCAGGGCGGCCAGGACCGGTCCGACGCGCGACCGGGTCACGCGCGCACGCCGAGCGACACCTGGCCGAAGGCCGCGGACAGGGTGACCGTGACGCCGTCGGTGTCCTCCGCGTCGAGGGTGCCGGAGGCCTCGTCGGCCAGGCCGACCGTGAAGCCGGCTGCCGGGAGCGCGGTCTCGTAGAAGGAGAAGGCCGTGGGGCCGTCCACCCCGGTCAGCTGGACCCGGTACACACCGCCCGTCGTCTCCTCGCTGCCGACCACCGCACCCTCGGGCAGCGGCAGCTGCACCCCGCCGAACTCGGCGGGCACCTCGAGGACCGGGCCGGTGGGCTGTGCGGTCGGCTGCGCGGTCGGCTGCTCCGTCGTCGCCTCGGCGTCCTCCGTGCCCGGGGCGGCCGAGGACGACGTCGGCGACGCCGACCCGGCGGTGGCGTCCTCCCCCCCGCCGCCGCAGCCGGCGAGCACGAGGGCGGCGGCGACCGCCACGGCGGTCGACAGACGGGGGGCTCGCACGGGTGGTCTCCCTGGGTCGGCGGGCCCCGGGTCGGGGGCCCCGTCGGGTGGAGCGCCCATACGATACGGGCGCGCCCCCCTCCCCGCGGTGCGGGCACGACCAGGAGGTCACCAGCGTGAGCACCGTCGTCATCCGCCGCCGACCGCGGCGGGACGCGCCCGAGCTGCCCTCCGGCGAGGTCGTCGTCGAGCCACCTCCCGAGCTCCCCGGACCGGGCGGCCGCCGCTGGCAGCAGATGCTCATGGTGCTGCCGATGCTGGCCGGCGCCGGGGCCATGTCGCTGATGTTCACGCAGGGCCGCGGCGGCCCGCTGTCCTACCTGGCCGGGGGCATGCTCGGCGTGTCGGCGCTGGGCATGGTCGCGATGACCGTCATGAACGGTGGCGGTGGTCCGGGCAAGAAGGAGATGGCCGAGGCCCGCCGGCAGTACATGCGGCACCTGGCCCTGCACCGCCGTCGGGTCCGCCGCACCGCGGCCGAGCAGCGCACCGCGATGCTCTACCGGCACCCCGACCCGGCCCAGCTGTGGACGACGGCGGCCAGCCACCGGCTGTGGGAGAGACGCCGCGAGCACGCCGACTTCGGGGTCGTCCGGATCGGGCTGGGGCCGCAGACGCTGGCCACCCCGATCGTCCCGCCGCAGACCCGCCCCCTCGACGAGCTCGAACCGATGGCCGCGGCCGCGCTGCGCCGGTTCGTCCGCACCTGGTCCACCGTTCCGGAGCTGCCCGTCGCCATGGCGGCCAACGGGTTCGGCCGCGTCCACCTGCGCGGGGACGTCGAACGCACCCGCGGTCTGGCCCGGGCCGTGCTCGCCCAGCTGGCCGTGCACCACGCCCCCGACGACGTCCTGGTGGCCGTGGTCGCCGGCCCCGAGCAGCGCACCGACTGGGAGTGGACCCGCTGGCTGCCGCACGCCCTGCACCCCGAGCGCTCCGACGCCCTGGGCAAGCTGCGCCTGCTCACCCCGACGGTGCCCGCGCTGGAGGCGCTGCTGGAGGACCTGCTGGCCAGCCGGCCCCGGTTCGACCCGTCGGGGCCCTCGGCGGGCGTCACCGGCCCGCACCTCGTCGTCGTCCTGGACGGCGGGGAGACCACCGGGTCCAGTCACCTGATGACCGAGGGCGGCGTCGAGGGCGTCACGGTGCTGGACCTGACGAACCCGCCGCCGCGGTTGCTGGACCGGGCCACCCTGGTGCTCGAGGTCGCCACCGACGGTGCGGTGCTCAGCCGCACCCTGGACGGCGAGGCACCGGTCGGGCGGGCGGACTCCCTCGGGGTCGCCCAGACCGAGGCGCTGGCCCGCCAACTGGCCCCCTTCCGGCTGTCGACCGGTCCGCGTGGGGAGAAGGCGATGAACGTCGCCATGGGCCTGGCCGACCTGCTCGACATCTCCGACCCCTACGAGTTCGACGTCGCCCAGGGCTGGGCACCGCGGCCCAACCGGGACCGGCTGCGCGTGCCGATCGGGGTGGGCCCCGACGGGCAGCCCATCGAGCTGGACATCAAGGAGTCCGCCCAGGACGGCATGGGCCCGCACGGCCTGCTCGTCGGCGCCACCGGTTCCGGCAAGTCCGAGCTGCTGCGCACGCTGGTGCTCGCCCTGGCGGCCACCCACGACTCCGAGACGCTGAACTTCGTGCTGGTGGACTTCAAGGGCGGTGCGACCTTCACCAAGCTCGACCGGCTCCCGCACACCAGCGCGGTCATCACCAACCTGGCCGACGAGCTGCCTCTGGTCGACCGGATGACCGACGCGATCAACGGCGAGCTGCTGCGCCGCCAGGAACTGCTCCGGTCGGCCGGCAACTACTCCTCGGTCCGGGACTACGAGCGCGCCCGCGCCTCCGGCGTCCCCCTGGCCCCGCTGCCCAGCCTGCTCATCGTCTGCGACGAGTTCAGCGAGCTGCTCAGCGCCAAGCCCGACTTCATCGACATGTTCGTCCAGATCGGTCGGGTGGGCCGCTCGCTGGGCGTGCACCTGCTGCTGGCCAGCCAGCGCCTGGAGGAGGGCCGGCTGCGCGGCCTGGACACCCACCTGTCCTACCGGATCGGGCTGCGCACCAACTCGGCGATGGAGAGCCGCGTGGTGCTGGCCTCCCCGGACGCCTTCGAGCTCCCCCGCGCCCCGGGGCACGGCTACGTCAAGTTCGGCACCGACCCGCTCGAGCGCTTCCGCGCGGCCTACGTCTCCGGGACGCACACCCGCTCGGGAGCCCGGCGCGCCGAGGGCACCGGCGCCGGCGGCGCGACCGTGCTGGAGTACGACACCCAGTACCTGGCCCCCCCGGTCACCGTCGAGGACGTCGAGGCCGGCCCGCCCGCCGAGGACGCCGACGAGCAGGTCGGCGAGAGCCTGCTGGACGTGCTGGTCGACCGGCTCGACGGCGCCGGGACGCCGGCCCACCCGGTCTGGCTGCCCCCGCTCAAGGAGCCGCCGACGCTGGACCAGCTGCTGCCCCGGCTCACGGTGGACGAGCGCCGCGGGCTGACCGTCGACAACCCGGAGCTGTGGGGCCGCCTGCAGGCCTCCGTCGGGCTCGTGGACCGCCCGCTGGACCAGCGGCGTGACCCGCTGGTCCTGGACCTCGCGGGGGGCGGCGGGCACGCCGTCGTCGTCGGCGGTCCGCAGAGCGGGAAGTCCACGCTGCTGCGCTCCCTGGTGACCAGCCTGGCGCTCACCTGCACCCCGCAGGAGGTGCAGTTCTACTGCCTGGACTTCGGCGGCGGCTCGCTGTCCTCCCTGCGCGGCCTGCCGCACGTGGGCTCGGTCGCCGGGCGCCGGGACGTCGACGTCATCCGCCGCACCGTCGCCGAGCTGCAGGTCCTGGTCGTCGAGCGGGAGAACCGCTTCGCCCGCGAGGGCATCGACGGCATGGCGACCTACCGGCGCCGGCTGCGCGCCGGGCAGGTCCAGGGCGACCCGTTCGGCGACGTGTTCCTCGTCGTGGACGGCTGGCTCACCCTGCGCAACGAGTTCGAGGACCTGGAGGCGGCGGTCACCGACCTCACCACCCGGGGCCTGTCCTACGGCGTGCACGTGGTCGTCGGGGCCTCCCGGTGGATGGACCTGCGCCCGGCGATCCGCGACCAGTTCGCCACCCGGGTGGAGCTGCGGCTGGGCGAGCCAGGGGACTCCATGCTGGACCGGCGCACCGCGGTGAACGTCCCGGCCGGCACCCCCGGGCGCGGGATCACCGCGGACAAGATGCACGTGCTCGGCGCCCTCCCCCGGGTCGACGGCGTGCAGGAGACCGAGGACCTGGCCGAGGGCGTGGAGGCCACCGTCGGCCGCATCGCCGCCGCGTGGCAGGGGCCGACCGCCCCCGCCGTCCGACTGCTCCCGCCGGTGGTCACCCACGCCGACCTGCGCGCCGTCCCCGAGCGGGGCTTCGCCGTGGGCATCGCGGAGGCCGACCTGGGCACGGTGCACCTGGACCTGTCCGGCGACTCGCACCTGGTCGTGTTCGGCGACGCCGAGTCCGGGAAGAGCTCGTTCCTACGCACCTTCGCCCGCCGGCTGCGGGAGCAGTGCGACCCGGTCACCGGCGCCAAGATGCTGGTCCTGGACTACCGGCGCAGCCTGCTGGGGTCGGTCGAGGGAGACCACCTGATCGGGTACGCCAGCAGCGCGAACCAGGCCCGCGACATGGTCACCGAGGTGGCCGGGGTGATGGCCGGCCGCCTGCCGGGACCCGACGTCACCTCCGAGCAGCTGCGCGACCGGTCGTGGTGGCGGGGCCCCGAGCTCTACGTGCTGGTCGACGACTACGACCTCGTGGCCGCGGGGCAGCCCAACCCGCTCCTGCCGCTGGTCGAGTACCTGGCCCAGGCCCGCGACGTGGGTCTGCACCTGCTGGTCACCCGCCGCTCCGGTGGTGCCGGCCGGGCCCTCTACGAGCCGCTGCTGATGCGCCTGCGGGAGCTGTCCACGCCGGGCGTGGTCATGTCCGGGGCCAAGGACGAGGGCGCCCTCGTGGGCAACGTCAAACCACAGCCGCTGCCCCCCGGACGGGGGTTCCTGGTCACCCGACGCGAGGGCACCCGGCTCGTACAGCTGGCCTGGGAACCCCCTGCTCGTTAGCATCCCTTGCGACCTGCGTCCCGCGTCGAGGAGGAACCAGTGCCCGCAGTCCATGACGGTGGCGGGGGTCCTGCGACCCCCGGTTGGCTCAAGCCCGCCGACCCGGAGAACTCCCACGACCTGTTCACCCAGGCCCAGGGCATGGGCGTGCGGGTCGAGCCGGACGTGCTCAAGACCTTCTCGGCACAGACCGGCGCCGAGGCCGCGGCGTTCAACGCCAACGTCGCCAGCGGCATCGGCTCACTGATGCAGCTGGCCTCCGGCGTCGGCGCGGGCACCCAGTCCTCGGCACACCTGGCCGGCACGCACGGTGACCGGGTGCAGCAGCTGATGGCCTTCGCCCAGGACGTCGGGGTGGGGCTCGCCGCCTTCAGCGCCGGGTCCAGCACCATCGCGCTGAACTACGTCGACTCCGACAGCACCCAGTCGGCCACCATGCAGCAGGTGAGCTCTGCGTTCGCGCCCCCGGCGGGCGGCCCGTCGCTGCGCCAGCAGATGGACGCCGCGGCAGCCGAGCAGGCCGAGGTGACCGCCGAGGACCAGGCCGTCATCGACGGCATGGTCGAGACCCTCGAGCTCCCCGAGCCCACCGACCTGTCCCCCGACCAGGACGCCCCGACCGACGAGGCCGACCCCCGCGCCGGCGAGCAGACCGTCGAGTACGGGGACACCGGCGACACCTACACCGTCGACCGGAACTACGACCTGGAGGGCCTGGACCCCAACGGCACCCTCGAGCAGATGGGCGCCGACGCCGAGACCGGGGACGACTACACCGCCCCGCAGCCCGACGACGAGTGACCCCCCTGCCCTCGGGACGGGGGCACCGTGCCCGAGAGTGAGTTCGGCCCGGGGCCGATGGGCCCCTTCGGGCCCTACGTCGTCGAGCCCACGCCCGTCCCCGAGGGCATGCCGGCCGTCGAGAACCAGCAGATCGAGGAACACGCGGTCGCGCTGAGCCAGCTCGACGACGGCGCCGCGCGGGCGGCGTCGCAGATGTGGGCCAACGCGGCCACCCTGCTGGACAGCGTGCAGTCGACGCTGCGTTCCCAGGCGATGCCGGTCCGGGACACCTGGGAGTCCGACGCCTCCGACGCGTTCTTCGTCCACGTCGCCGGTGCGATGTCGAGCCTGGAGCGCTGGTCGGTGGTCGCCACCGACAACGCCGCGGTCCTGGACCGCGTCGCCACGGCCATCGACCAGGCGCAGCAGAAGATGACCACGCTGCTGGAGGAGTTCGACAGCCGGCGCACCTCGGTGCTCAGCGAGCGCACCACCTACGTCTCGGGCTACATGGGCTACCCGGTCCCCATCGAGCCCGACCACGGGGCGGGGCTGGCCGCGGCCAGCGAGGAGTTCACCCAGCGCTCGCTCTCCGAGGTGATGCGCCCGCTGGAGAACACGCTGGCCGAGGAGGCCTCTGCACTCACCACCGCCGAACGGTGGTCGGGTCCCAAGAACGCCGCCGTGCCCAGCGCGGAGCAGATCACCGCCCTGCTGCAGCGGGGGGCGCCGGGCGCGCCCGCCGCGCCGGGCGGTCCCGGCGCCCCCGCCGCCCCCAGGACCGGTGGCCCCTCGCCGGCAGCACCCCCGCGGGCGCCGTCCACACCACCGGCGACGCCACCCAC